>CAMOKK010000040.1 GCA_946617545.1 uncultured Bacteroidales bacterium
GAAATCCTGCACCAGATTGTGGACCTGGCCCTGCTGGGCAGCGGCATGCTCAAGGGCAAGGCCCTGAGCGACTTCATTGCCCGCAGCCAGAAGGTGGTCTCCGACGCTTACCTGAAATAAACACCCATGAAAGGAACATTCCCGGTGGAAAGATTCACCCACCTTTCCACGCCGTTCTATTACTACGACCTGAACCTCCTCCAGCGCACCCTGGAGGAGGTCCGTCGTCAACTCAAGGAACTGGACTGGCCGGCGGCACAGGTGCATTATGCCATCAAGGCCAACCACAACCCGGTGCTGCTGAACCATATCGCCCGCTTCGGCTTCGGGGCCGACTGCGTGAGCGGCGGAGAAGTCCAGGCCGCCCTGCAGGCCGGTTTCGCCCCCGAAACCATCTTCTACGCCGGAGTGGGCAAGGCCGATTGGGAAATAGACCTGGGTCTGGACGCCGGGATAGGCCGTTTCAACGTGGAATCCCAGGCCGAGCTGGAAGTGCTCTCGGAGCGGGCTGCCGCCAAGGGAAAGGTAGCGCCGGTGAGTCTCCGCGTGAATCCGGATGTAGCCGCCCACACCCACAAGATGATTACCACCGGCCGGGCCGAGAACAAGTTCGGCATCCATTATTCCGTTCTGGAAGAGGTTATCCGCCGGGCACAGAGCCTCCCGAACATCGAGTTTGTGGGCCTTCATTATCATATCGGCTCACAAATCCTGGACCTGGGGGATTTCAAGGCCCTCTGCCACCGGAACAACCAGATTGTAAAGGAGCTCCAGGCCCATGGAATCAAGATTAAGGACATCAACGTGGGCGGCGGCTTAGGCATTGAGTACAACCATCCCAACCGCTTTTTGATGGCCGATTTTGCCGGTTATTTCCGCACGTACAGCGACGAGCTCAACACCAACCTTCCCATCCACTTTGAGCTGGGAAGAAGCATTGTGGCGCCCTGCGGCTCGCTCATTTCCCGCGTGCTGTATGTGAAAGACGGTCTGGAGCGCCATTTCGCCATCCTGGATGCCGGCATGAACGACCTGTTGCGCCCGGCCCTGTACCATGCGCAGCACCGGATAGAGAATCTCACTTCCGAGGAAGAAATGGAGCCCTACGATGTGGTGGGCCCGGTGTGCGAAAGCTCCGACGTCTTTGGCGAGCACGTGATGTTGAACAAGTGCCGGCGCGGAGACCTGGTGGCCATCCGCAGCGCCGGAGCCTATGGCGAGTCCATGGCCTCGCAGTACAACTGCCGTCCCCTGGCCCCCGCCGTCTTCTCCTCTGCCGAATAAAAAAGCCCTCTTGCGAGGGCTTTCATTTTATTTGTACAGAAATCTCCGGATACTCATCTTCGGGGTTTTCTCGAAGGGCTTGTCCATGAGCTCTACCTTGGCCAGCTGGCTGTAATTGGGCAGCTGACGGTTGGCACCCATACGGATGTTGTCCGGAATCTCGGCCTTGGCCTCGGCGTCCAAAAGGGCGGTAGCCACGGCCTGCTCGTCCAGGAATACCAGGGCTACCAGCTTGCCGCCACGCTCCACCACCACGGATTCCATCACATAGGGCTGGTTGTTCACCACGGCCTCCAGCTCTTCCGGATAGATGTTCTGGCCGGAAGGACCCAGAATCATGTTCTTGGAACGGCCGCGGATGAAGATGTTGCCGTCGGCATCAATAATGCCCAGGTCTCCGGTACGGAGCCAGCCGTCCTCAGTGAAGGCATTGGCCGTAGCTTCCTCATTCTTATAGTAGCCGATGGTGATGTTCTCACCGCGGGCCTGGATTTCACCTACCGTGTGGTGAGGGTCGTCGGAATCAATCCGGACCTCGGCCACATCCACGGCCTTTCCGCAGGAGCCGGGCACATACTTGGTCCAGTGCTCATAGGCCAGCAGCGGGCAGGCTTCCGTCATGCCGTAACCCACCAGGTAAGGGAACTTGATGCGTTTGAAGAGGCGCTCCACCTCCGGGTTCAGGGCGGCGCCGCCCATGATGAACTCCTGCACATTGCCGCCGAAGGCCTGCACCAGACCATCCTTCACCTTCTTGTAGATGATGTTGTTGATGCCGGGAATCTTGGTGAGGAACTTGATGAGGGGCTTGTCCAGAGTGGGTTTCACCTTGCTCTTGTAAATCTTCTCCATCACCAGCGGAACGGTGATGAGGAGGTAGGGCTTCACCTCGGCAAAGGCCTTCATGAGGGAGGCCGGAGTGGGGGCCTTACCCAACCAGTAAATGGAGGTGCCGTTGCACAGCGGGTACAGGAACTCAATCACCAGGCCATACATGTGGGCCATGGGAAGCATGGAAACCATCTTGTCGCCGGCCGGCACGTGGCGCTGGCTGAAGTCCACGTTGGCGCTGAAGTTACGGTAGGTAAGCATGACGCCCTTGGGGTCTCCGGTAGAGCCGGAGGTGTAGTTGATGGTGGAAAGGTCGTCCCAGTTGTCCGTGGGGAACACTACATCCTCGGGGCCGAATCCTTTGGGGTATTTCTCCTGGAAGAGCTTGTCCAGGTTGTCCATCGTCTCCTGAATCTTGGGGTCCCGGCAGAAGAGCACCTTCCAGGTATCCACGTCAAAGACCACCTTGAGGGCGGGCATCTTTTCGGGGTCCATTTTGGCCCAGCGGGCGGCGTTGGTGAAGAGGGCGATGCTGTCCGAGTGGTTCACCAGGCCCATCACGCTTTCGGGGGTGAAATCGGCCAGGATGGGGACAATGACGGTTTCGTATGTATTGACGGCCAGGTAGGCGAAGCCCCAGCGGGCACCGTTGTTGGCGCAGAGGGCAATCTTGTCTCCCTTCTTGAAGCCGGCTTTTTCAAAGACAATGTGGAAACGGGCTATGGACGTTGCCATCTGGGCATAGGTGAAAGAGTCTCCGCCGATGGTATTGAGGGCGGGCTTGTCCCAGAACTTGCGGGTAGCGTCCTGCAGCCGCTGCAGATAGTGAGGATACTGTTTTTCCATAATCAGGTTTAAAGTTTCATTAGAGTCTGCAAATTTAGCAATTTTTTGTGAAAATCTGTATCTTTGCAAAATATGAGACGCAAACCCATCATAGGCCTGATTTACGACTTCGACGGCACCCTCTCGCCGGGCAACATGCAGGAATTCGGCTTTATCCAGGCCATCGGCCAGACGCCGGAAGAGTTCTGGGCCAAGAGCAACAGCATCGCCATCGGCCAGGATGCTTCGGACATCCTCGCCTACATGAAAATGATGCATGACGAGGCCCGAAAGATGGGCATCAAGCTCACCCGGGAGGATTTCCACCGCTACGGGGCCGATATCAAGCTGTACGAAGGCGTGCGCGAATGGTTTTCCCACGTGAACGCCTACGGAAAGGCCAAGGGCGTGATTGTGGAGCATTACATCAATTCCTCCGGCCTCACGGAGATTATCGAGGGCTCCCCCATTGCCAAGGAATTCAAGCACATCTTTGCCGGCAGCTACATCTACGACGAGAACGGAGAGGCCGAATGGCCCGGCATCGCCGTGGATTATACGGCCAAGACGCAGTACCTTTTCAAGATACAGAAGGGCATTTTCTCTTCCCGCGACGCCCAGAAGGTGAACGAATCCCTCTCCGACGAGGCCAAGCGCCTCCCCTTCACCAACATGATTTATTTCGGCGACGGAGAAACGGACATCCCTTCCATGAAGCTGGTCACCATGTTCGGAGGCAACGCCATCGCCGTCTTCGACCCTTCCAAGCCCGGCAAGAAAGAGGTGGCCCAGAAGCTTCTGCGCCAGCAGCGCGTGAGCTTTATCACGCCCGCCAATTATACCTCCGGCAGCCGCACCTTCCGCCTGGTGTGCGCCATCATAGACAAGATAAAGGCCGATAACGAATTACGTCAATTCTCCCGATACAGATGAGAAAAATCAAAGTAGGAATGGTGCAGCAGCACTGCACCGCCGATATTCCGGGCAATCTGGCCCGCTTGGAAGGACACATCCGGGAAGCCGCTTCCCAGGGCGCCCAGCTGGTTGTTTTGCAGGAGCTGCACAACAGCCTTTACTTCTGCCAGGAAGAGAACGCCAAGCTCTGCGACCTGGCCGAACCCATCCCCGGCCCTTCTACCGAGCGCTTCGGTGCGCTGGCTAAGGAATTGGGGGTGGTGCTGGTGCTCTCCCTTTTCGAGCGCCGCACCCCCGGCATCTACCACAACACCGCCGTGGTCTTGGAGGCCGACGGCAGCATAGCGGGCAAGTACCGCAAGATGCACATCCCGGACGACCCCCTGTTCTACGAGAAATTCTACTTCACCCCGGGAGACCTGGGCTTTGAGCCCGTCAAGACTTCTCTGGGCACCCTGGGCGTACTGGTGTGCTGGGACCAGTGGTATCCCGAGGCCGCCCGCGCCATGGCCCTGAACGGGGCCGAACTGCTGATTTACCCCACCGCCATCGGCGGCGTACCCACAGACCCGGACTGGGAGCAGGCGCAGCAGCGCCAGGCCTGGCAGCTGGTCCAGCGGGGACACAGCGTGGCCAATGGCCTTCCGGTGATTACGGTGAACCGCACAGGCGTGGAACCGGATCCCACCGGCCACTCCACGGGCATAGACTTCTGGGGGCATTCCTTCGCCACCGGTGCCCAGGGAGAGCTCCTCACGGAGTTTGAAAAGGCCGAAGAAGGCGTCCACGTGGTGGAGATAGACCTGGAACAAAGCGAGTATGTGCGCCGCGGCTGGCCCTTCCTCAGGGACCGCCGAATTGACGCCTACGACATTCTTCTGAAAAGATATGGCAAATAGACGGCTGCCTGCAGAATGGGAACCGCAGGGCTTCGTGCAGCTCACCTGGCCCCATCCCGACACCGAATGGTACGACCTTCCCCGTGTGCTGGACTGCTATGTGAATGTGGCCCGCACCATCGAAAAATATGAACGGCTGCTGATTGTATGCCGGGACAAGGAGGAATGCCTTGGGGACATTGCCCTCCGCGGCTGGGTGCCCTCCCGTCGCGTGCGCTTTACGGAGTGCCCGCTCAATGATACCTGGGCCCGTGACCATGGGGCCATATCGGCCTATGAAGGCACGCAGAAATGCGTCCTGGACTTTGTCTTCAACGGTTGGGGGCTTAAATTCGGCAGCAACCTGGACAACCAGATTACGCGCACCCTCTACCGCAGCGGCGTCTTTGCGCCGGATGTGCAGTACGTGGACATGCGCCCCTTCGTCCTGGAGGGCGGCAGCATAGACACAGACGGGGCCGGAACGCTGATGGCCACCTCGGAGTGCCTGTGTTCCCTGAACCGGAACGAATACCTGAGCCGCCCGGAAATTGAAGAGCGGCTTTGCCGGGCCTTCGGCCTCAAGCGCATCCTCTGGGTAGAGCATGGCAGCATTGTGGGAGACGACACCGACAGCCACATAGACATCCTGGCCCGTTTCTGCTCCGAAGACACCATTGCCTACACCGCCTGCGATGACCCGCAGGACCCCAATTATGAGCCTCTGAAGGCCATGGAAGCGCAGCTTCGAAGTTTCCGCACCTTAGACGGAAAACCGTACAAACTGGTGCCTCTTCCGCTTCCGGATGCCTTGTACTTGGATGATTACCGCCTTCCCGGCTCCTATGCCAACTTCCTTCTGGTAAACGGCGCCGTCCTCATCCCCGGGGCCAACTCTCCCAAAGATACCGTAGTCGCATCCCGGCTGCAGGAAGTCTTCCCCGACCGGGCTGTAGAAGTGATTGACTGCCGGGCCCTTCTTTCCGGACACGGCGGTCTGCACTGCATCACCATGAATTTCCCGGAAGGTTTTTAATTCTTCTTTTTTAATATAAAAAAAGCGCTGCCCGATTTGAGCAGCGCTTCTTTATTGCGATTAGTAATTAACTTACTTGATCTCGATGGTGACGCAACGGTTCTTGTAAGCGGGCTTACCGAAGTTGTCAACACCACCATTGGCCTTGCACTCGATGTTGCTCTCAGCAACGCCAGCCTTCTTGAGGAGGTCGACAACAGCCTTGGCACGCTTCTCGGAGAGAGCCTGGTTGGTCTTGACGGAACCGGTGGCCTTGTCGGCGTAACCGTTAACCTCAATCTTGGTGTCGGCGGTAGCGATGTTCTTGGTGAAGTACTCGAGGTGAGCCTTTTCACGAGTGGAAAGCTTGGAGGAGCCGAGGTCGAAGAAGATGGAGACGGGGGTACCGGCCTTCACGTCAACAGCGGTGAACTTGCCGTTCTCGTAGAGGTAGGTCTGACCGTTTACGAGGCTGCGGAGAGGAGCAACTTCCTTCTCGAGGGCAGCAACTTTGTTCTTGAGGGCGGCGTTCTCTTTCTCGAGGGCAGCGACCTTATCCTTCAGAGCGTTGTACTGCTCGGTGGTGAAGGGCACAGGGATCACGACAGGGGTGATGGTGCTGTGACGGTCGAAGTTGGTCTTACCGAGGTTGAACTGGAGACCGAAGTTGGCGCTCAGAGGGAAGAAGAAACGCTTGGGGCTGAGCTTGTCGGCACCGGGATACTGACGGGAATGAGCCACAAGAGCGGTGAGGTCCAGGAACAGACCGACACGGCTGCTCAGACGCCAGGTGTTGAGGAGACCGAAGCCGGCGGCATACTCCCAGTCATACTTGGTGGTGCCAGTGGCCTTGTAACCCAGAACACCGGTGGTGAAGTAAGGGTTCAGATTCCACACGCGGGTCTCTTTGTAACCGGCGAAGCTGTTGAACATGTTCCAGATGAAGTCAGCGTGGATGTAGTGCTGGTTGGGGGTAGCGGAGAATTTGTTGCCGGTATGGTTGGAAAGACCCATGTAACCGATACGGGTACCGATGGCAGGGGTGAACCACTTACCGACGAAGACATCTACACCGAGGCCGCCGATGCCCTGGAAGTTGATGGGATAGTTGGTTCCCCACTTGGTGGAACCGGTGGCGTTACCATTCTTGCCAAGGCCCCAGACACCGGCGTTGTAACCGGCACCGATACCGATGAAGATGTTGTCAAAGGCCTTGTTGGTCTCGTAGGAACCGCGAACGACTTTGCCGTTCTCGTCACGATTGTTGTTCTCCTGAGCGGTGGCGTTCACGGAGAAGAGGAGGCTTGCAGCTGCAAGGGCTCCGAAGATAACTTTGATACCTTTCATAATTAAAGTATTAACATAAATAATTGTTTTCACGCCAAAATGCCATATAGACATTTATCGTTGCAAAATTAAGCATTTTTTTTTACTACACAAAATTTACCCGCAATTTTTTAAATTTTTTGAAAGATAGTATCTTTGTGCCTGTTATGGATTTCCGACTTCATTCAGAATACAAGCCTTCGGGTGACCAGCCAGAAGCCATCGAAGGCCTCTGCAAGGCCCTCCAGCAAGGGGTAGACAGTGTAACGCTGCTGGGCGTCACCGGCTCCGGCAAAACCTTCACCATGGCCAATGTTATCCAGAAACTGCAGCGCCCGGCCCTCATCCTGAGCCACAACAAAACCCTGGCCGCCCAGCTGTACGGAGAGTTCAAGGCCTTCTTCCCGGAAAACGCGGTGGAGTACTTCGTCTCCTATTATGACTATTATCAGCCGGAGGCCTATATCCCCACCACGGACACCTATATAGAGAAGGACCTGAGCATCAACGACAAGATTGACGAGCTGCGGGTAAGCGCCGCATCGGCCCTGATGAGCGGGCGCAGGGACGTGATTGTGGTTTCCTCCGTGAGCTGCCTGTACGGGATAGGCAACCCCGACGACTTTCACGACCAGACAGTTACAGTTCGAAAGGGAGAGCAGATGTCCATGACCCGACTTTTGTACAAAATCGTGGATGCGCTGTACTACAGGACGGAAACGGATTTTAAGCGCGGCTCCTTCCGCGTACGCGGAGACACGGTGGACATTTTCCTCGGAGGGGCCGATTATGCCGCCCGCATCGAGTTTTTCGGGGACGAGGTGGACCGGATTGCCCTCATCGACCCCGTGACGGGAGCCATCTTCGAAGAGATGGACAAAATAGACCTCTACCCCGCCAAGAACTTCGTCACCTCCAAGGAAAAGGGCGCCAAGGCCGTGAGCCAGATTCAGGACGACCTGGTCAAGCAGGTGGAGTACTTTGAATCCATCGGCAAGTTCCTGGAGGCCAAGCGTTTGAAACAGCGGGTAGAATACGATATCGAGATGATCAAGGAGATGGGCTACTGCCCCGGCGTGGAAAACTATTCCCGCTATTTTGACGGCCGGAAGCCCGGGCAGCGTCCCTTTACCCTGATAGATTATTTCCCGGACGATTTTTTGGTGTTCATCGACGAGAGCCACGTCACCCTGCCCCAGATCCGGGCCATGTACGGCGGAGACCATTCCCGCAAGGAGACGCTGGTGGAATACGGCTTCCGCCTGCCCGCCGCCTCCGACAACCGCCCCCTCACCTTCGACGAGTTCGAGGCTGTAACGCACCAGACCGTTTATGTGAGCGCCACCCCGGCCGATTACGAGCTGGAGAAGAGCGAGGGCCTGGTGGTGGAGCAGATTGTACGCCCCACCGGCCTGCTGGACCCGCCCATCGAGGTACGCCCCACTCAGAACCAGATAGACGACCTCATGGAAGAAATCCGCGTGCGGGCCGAAAAGGACGAGCGCGTGCTGGTGACCACCTTCACCAAGCGCATGGCCGAAGAACTGGACGACTACCTCACCAAGGCCGGCGTGCGCAGCCGCTACATTCACTCGGATGTGGACACGGCCGAGCGCGTGGAGATTATCGAAGACTTCAAGAACGGGCTGTTTGACGTGCTCATCGGCGTAAACCTGCTCAGGGAGGGCCTGGATATTCCTACGGTGTCCCTGGTAGCCATCATGGACGCCGACAAGGAGGGCTTCCTCCGCAGCGCCCGCGCCCTCACGCAGACCGCCGGACGGGCCGCCCGCAACGTGAACGGCCTGGTTATCATGTATGCCGATTCCGTCACCCCCAGCATGGAGGAGACCATCCGCGAAACCGCCCGCCGCAGGGCCAAGCAGCAGGAATACAACAAACTGCACGGCATCACGCCCAAGCAGGTGCAGGTGCGCTCCAACATCCTCATGAGCGAGCTGGTCAAATCCGGCGAAGACACCACCCACGTGAGCGGCTTCCTGAACCCGAACCTCCGCAACAGCGTCACCGGTCACGTGAGCGCGCGCGATTCCGTCTCCCACCCCGAATACGTGCCCTCGGCCTCCGAACTGGGCAAGGGCGACGTGAGCGTGGGCCTGGGGCACGACGCCAAGCGCGAAGGCACATCGGCCTATGTGGACGGCTATATCCAGGCCGACCTGGCCGCCGTGCTGCAGGACCCCGTAATCCGCTCCATGTCCCGCGAGCAGGTGGAAAAGGCCGCCGCCGAGGCCAAGCGCAAGATGCAAAAGGCCGCCGCCGAACTCGACTTCACGGCCGCCGCCCGCTTCCGCGACGAAATGTGGGCCCTGGATCAGTATCTCAAGGTTTGGAAGGACTGAGCCGGGACAGGGGGACGACATCATGCCACGTTGACAGGTAGAATGCATTGTAAGGCCGATTCCCCGTCAACGCGGCAAGGATTTCAAGGGAAAAGGCCGATTTCGTTGCCACGTTGACAACAAATCGGCCTTTGAGGTATGTCTGACCGTTCCTCTATTTCTCCGCCAATCTCAATACGGATGGATTCGGTAGAAGCATTGAATAATTTTATCTAATTCGGATTATCCAATTTGGATAAAATGCCAAGTGCACCTCGTAGAATCCCACCTGACCAAAATTTTGTTCACCGTTAAGGATAAACCTGTTTTCTGGAAAGAAACGGCCGATTCGTTCAAAGTATGTTTCTTCTCTGCCATAAACAACACTTTTTGCAAAACTACAAATAAAAACCGGTTTTGCATACAAGAAAGGTCCTACTGCCGCACCACCTTGAGGACGTGCTTGAGGATGCGGAGCTGGGAGAGGACTTTGTCCAGTTCCAGGTTGGAGG
>CAMOKK010000041.1 GCA_946617545.1 uncultured Bacteroidales bacterium
TGCGCTTGGGAGATACAGAGCCCAAACGATTCAAATACAAGAAGTTGATGGAGTAGTTACTCCCGGAACAAATCCCGCACGGGGAGTTGGGCGTCAAAGCGGCCGCGGAGGTTCTTGCACAGATCGCCGGTGTTGCGGGTGAAGCGGGAGCCCCGCCAGGTGGAGGTGTTGGTGATGAAAATCCAGCATTCGCCGTCGGCGTATTTCTTGATAAGGGCCGATGTTCCGGCAAAGGAGCCCGTACGCGTCCATTCGCCTTCGGGGCGGCAGTCCAGCCAGCCCAGGCCGTAGGTGTCGTCGTCGAACCACACCGTCATCTGGTTCACGCTGAAAGGGTCCAGCAGGTCCGGGACCGGGCCGCCGCCGTCGATGCAGGCCACCAGCCGGGCCAGTTCCACGGCCGATCCCACCCAGCCCCCGGCCCCGTACAGGCCGGAGATGTAATTGCCGCCGTAGCAGCGGGAGACGGAGGCGTACTTTCCGTCGAAGGAGGCCACGGGCTTGTCGTCCGGCTGCGTGAAGTAGCGAGTTTCTCCGCTCTGGCGGTCTTTGAGGTAGTCTCCGCCCAGGCGGAAACCGTGGCAATGGGCCGGCTCAAAGACCTCCTGCTGCATAAATTCCTCATAAGGCATGCCGGAAACTTGCTCAATCACCAAGGAAGCCAGCAGATAACCGAAGTTGGAGTATTCCTGCCAGGTGCCCGGCTCATAATAAAGCGGCTTGCCCAGTTCCGCCTTCACCAGATAATCCGTCGTGGGAGGCTCCTTGAGCCCATGCCGCTGCATGAATTGGGCCGTGGAGAACATCACGTCTCCGCCCCGGGAGGTGAAACCGGCCTGGTGCCGCAGCAGATTCTCTACCGTGATGAGGCAGTAATTGTCGTCCCGGATATAGGGGTCGTACCGGTTCAGGATGCCGAAGGGGCCGAAGACGGGGGAGTCCAGGAACACCTTCCCTTCTTCCTGCAGCCGCATGATGCCAACGGCCGTGAGGAGTTTGGATACGGAGGCCAGCCGCATGCGGGTGCCGGGGGTCATGGGGGTATCCGGATCGGCCTTTCCATAGCCCCGGGCATAGAGAAGGGAGTCGTTGCGCATCACGGCCAGGCTGGCCCCTTTGAGCGACCAGTGGTTCATGAAACTGTCCACCACCTGGTCCATGGCGGGGAGGCAGGAGAGGTCGTTGGTGATGGCCGAATTCAGGTCTTCCACCCATTTGACGGGAACGGGAGGCTCCTCCTGCCGGGAAGACGGCTCTTCCTGCCCGCGAAGCCGCAGGCCGAAACCCGCCCCCAGCAAAATGACCAGCGGAAGTGCCCCGTATATGATATGGCGAAAATTCACGGCTTAATGAGACCGGCTTTCCGGCCGAATTCGATGATGTAATCGGCCGTCCCTTCAATGCCCAGGATGGAGCTGTCTATGCACAGGTGGTAGTTGGAAGCCTGCCCCCAGGCGCCGAAGGTGTAGTAATTATAGTAGGTTTCGCGGGTGCGGTCCTTGCGGCGCATCAGCTTTTCGGCCTCGGCGGCGCTCAGATGCTCGTTTTCCATGAGGCGGCCGATGCGGTATTCCTCCGGTCCGCACACGAAGACATTCAGGCAGGGGCGGTCCCGGAGGATGTAGTCCGCGCACCGGCCGATGATGACGGCGTCGCCCTTGTCGGCAATCTGGCGGATCACCTCGCTCTGGATGTTGAAGAGCACGTTGTCGTTCACATAGCCGCTGTCCAGATAGCTCAGGCGCCCGGAGGCGAAGAAGCTGGAAACGGAGAACAGGCTCTTTTCCTCTCCATGGGCGAAGAGGCTCTTGGAGTAGCCGCTTTCCTCGGCCGTCTTGGAGATGAGTTCGTTGTCAAAAACCGGGATGCCCAGCTTGCTGCCCACGGCCTTGGCCACAAAGCCGCCGCCGCTGCCGAAACTTCGGCCCACATTGATAATCGTATGCATATCCTTTGTCATTCTGAACGAAGTGAAGAATCTCTAAATCTGGCTTCCCAGGATGGTGGGTTCGTCCCCGTCTTTCAGGCGCCCCAGTTTTCTGAGCAGCCCCACGGCCAGAAGAGCGGTGAGGAAGGCCGATATGCTGTCGGAAATGGGAAAACTGTACCAAACGCCGTTCTCGGACTCCAGCAGCGGCGGCAGGATGTAGATGCACGGCAGCAGGAAGAGCAGCTGGCGCGAAAGGGAGAGGAAGATGGATTTTTTCACCATGCCCAGGCACTGGAACAGGTTGGTGGTGACCATCTGGAAACCTACGATGGGGAAGGCCAGGTTCATTTTCTGGAGGCCCCGTGCGGCTTTTTCCAGCAGCACCGGATCGGTGGTGAAAATGCCGGCGGCGGGGCCGGAAAGAAACTCCGACACTATGAAGCCGGCGAAGGTCACCAGCGTGGCCCAGAGGGCGGTTTTGACGTAAACTTCCCGTACGCGGCCGTACTGCCGGGCGCCGTAGTTATAGCCGGCGATGGGCTGCATGCCCTGGTTGAAGCCCATCACCACCATCACAAAGAGGAAGGAGATGCGGTTTACGATGCCGTAGGCGCCGATGGCCAGGTCTCCGCCCCATTTGACCAGCTGCTGGTTGATGAACAGCACCACGATGCAGCTCGCGAGGTTCATCAGGAAGGGTCCCAGGCCGATGGCCAGGGAATCCCTGGCCACTTTCCAGTCTACCCGGAATACTTTCCAGGAGCGGGGCAGATGCAAAAGACGCTCGGGATTGAAAAAATACCAGAGGGTATAGCCCAGCGACAGGCACTGGCACAGGACGGTGGCCAGGGCCGCGCCCCGGATGCCCATCCCCAGGCCGAAGATGAATATGGGGTCCAGGATGGCGTTGGAGATGACGGTGAACAGCGTAAGCCCCATGGCCAGGCGGGGATTGCCGGAGGAGCGCACGATGGAGTTGAGGCCGAAGTACAGATGCGTGACGGCATTTCCGAGGGCAATGACGGTCATGTATTCCCGGGCGAAGGGGAGGGTGGCCTGGGATGCCCCGAAAAAACACAGGATGGGGTCCATCCACAGCAGGGCCACCAGGGTGAAGACAACGCCCGTAATGATGTTGAGGGTGATGTCGTTGCACAGGACCTTCCGGGCGGCGCCGTAGTTTTTCTGGCCCAGGAGCACGGAAATCATGGTGGCGGCACCCACCCCCACCAGCGTTCCGAAGGCGGTGGAGATGTTCATCAGGGGGAAGGTGACGGCCAGACCCGCGATGGACAGGGAACCCACGTCGGCAATGTGGCCGATATAGATGCTGTCCACCATGTTGTACAGCGAGGACGCCGTCATGGCGATGATGCCGGGAACGGCGTACTGCCTGATGAGGGCGCCGATGGGTTTGGTCCCCAGTTCGGTAGGGATTGCGCTTGCGCTCATGGATTACATGTCGTTGGCAACCGTCACCAGCTCAAATTCAAAAACGAGCGGGGAATAGCCTGGAATCTTGTTTGAACGGGTGTCGCCGGCCTCTCCGTATCCGTGGGTGGAATCAAAGATGGCCACGGCTTTCTGCCCTTGGTATTTCATCAGGAAGAGGGCACCTTTGAAGCCGTTGATCAGGCTGCTGGAGTTGCCCATGCTGATGCTGTCCCATTTGGGGGAGTAAGTGATGCTTACGGGAGAGTAGCTTTTTCCGGAGTCATAGATGCCGGCATCCTTGGCCACTTTCTCCACGGTGGTGTCAAACACCTGGCCGTTCAGGAGCCTGCCCGTATAGTTGATGGTACACTTGGCCACGGAATCCCGTTCTGCGGGCATGCCATCTTCGTCCACCGGAACTTCGTCCAGGTCGGAATAGAAATAGAAGGTGTTGTCCACGGCCGAATCCGTCTTGTACGTGACGGGCTTGGCTTGGGGATAGTTGCGTTTCACGTAGTTGGCGATGCTGTCCAGCTCTACCATCAGCGGGTCGTCAATATGGCCGTGGGGCGTGACGGTATAGATAAGGTGCGTGGCAGAGGAGGGCATGTTGCTCAGGTATTCCTTTTGGGTGCCGTAGCGCGACGTAGTAATCATCCAGGAGGGAATCACGGCCGTGCGGGTGCCTTCCAGTTTCATGCCGCTGTACAGGGCGTCCACTCCGGCATAGCTGTTTCCTTTGCCCAGTTTATAGAAGCGGGGTCCGTAGTAAACGGCTTTTTTCTTGTCGTAGTTGCCCAGCTGCTTGGCCAGTTTCTCGTCCGTGGTAGAGGAAATGCTGCCGTCCAGGCCGCGGATGGTGACATCGGCATAAACGTAGTCGGATACATCTTCCGTCCCGGCCAGGTTGATGGTGATGCCGTCTCCCTCCTTGTCTTCCAGGATGTACAGGCCGTCATTGTTCTGGACGACGCCATTGTGGTAGGTGTCTATCCACAGCTGGAGGTATTTCCGCTGAAATTCCGCGTCGCTGCTGCTGTCTTCTTTCACGCAGGCGGAGGCCGTCATGAGCGTCAGGGCCCCCAGGATGATATATTCAGTCTTCATTGCTTATATTTTCAATCAGATAGTAATAGGCCAGGGCACTTCTTGCAGGAATCGTGCCCCGCTCGTTTTTTCCGAAACCATATTTTCCGGTAAAGAGGATGAAGCCCTCGTCCCACTGCTGGACGCCTTCCAGGCCGGCGGCCAGGCCCTCCACCAGCGTATTGTCCAGCGTAAGGGTGTCCAGTTTGTAAAGCGTGGAGTCCGTGAGTTCCCATCCGGCCTCCCGGGCCAGGTCTTTCCAATTGGTGGAAACCAGGTTGCTCATGGAAACGGAGGTGCCGGTGAGGGTGAAGCAGCCGTACACCAGGGACACTTTGCCGCCGGGCAGCAGGGAATCCCGGTCGGCGTCCAGGGTGTCGTGCAGGGTGAGCCGGTACACGTTGCCGTTTTTGGTAAGGGTGGCCAGGGGGTCCTTTTTCATCTGGGCCGATACGAAGCCCTCGATATAGCCTGCCTGCTTGTCATAGGTGGCCTGCAGCGACTGCTTGGAGCAGGCAGCCACTAAAGCGAGAAGGAGGATGAGGGTGCTTCGCTTCATCGGAGGTAGTCCTTTAGGGTTTGACAGAGGTACTCATCGGCCTTTCCGGGGGCGAAGTCCTGCCCGGGGAAAAGCTTGCCGCCCGCGGCGTTCTCGTGCCCGCCGCCATGGAAACAGCGCTGCGCCAGATTCTGGGCCGATGTGCCTTTCTTGGAACGGACCGACACCCGGAAATGGTCTCCGTCTTCCTTCAGCAGCACGCTCAGACGCACTTTGCCGATGGAAAGGGGAACGTTCACCAGGCCTTCGGACTCTCCTTCCCGGAGGCCGAAGCGCTCCTGGATTTCCCGGGTGAGTATCATGTAGGCGGCGCCCTCTTCCAGAATACGGAGGCCTTCGCACTGCATATAACCCATGAGCCGTACTCGGTTCTGCCGGTAACTCTGGTACAGCTTTTCCAGCAGGGCGTCGCGGTCCACTCCGGAGGCAATCAGCTCCGAAGCCATCTGGAAGGTGGAGGGATAGACAGAATTGGCGAAATTGTTGGTGTCCGTGGTCATGCCGGCCATCAGGGACATGCCGATAGCTCCGGAAGGGGTGTTTTCCGGATCCAGGGCTTTCAGTACCCAGTACAGCAGTTCACTGGCGCTGGAAATCTCCGGGGTGGAGAAGACGAGATTGAAACTTCCGCTGTCCGGATTCAGGTGATGGTCTATCAGAATCTTGGGAGCAGTGGATTCTTCCAAAGGCTTCTGAAGCCCTTCCGTGCGGGAGAAGGCGTTGCAGTCCAGCAGGACAATCAAATCGGCCTTTTGGATGGTGGCGGCGGCCTTCTGAGGGTCTTTGTCGTTGAAAAGGTAGGGGACGGAGGGGGCCCTGAGGAAGTCCAGATTCTCCGGAGGCGTGTCCGGAAGGATGCAGGTGACCGGCCTGCCCAGCTGCTCCTTTACATAGAGGCAGAGGGCGGCCGTAGAGCCCAGGGCGTCTCCGTCGGGATGGGTATGGGCCGCCACAACCACCTCACGGGCCGTTTCAAGGAGGGCTTTCAAGCTGCGTATCTTCTCTTTTTCCAGATTCATGGAGGGCAAAAATCATTTGCGAGGGCAAATTTACAAAAGATTATTGCTTTTGAGAAATCATTTTGTTAACTTTGTCGGAAGTTTAGAAAATTATAAAACACTAAGAATAATGAACAAATCAGTTAAAATCGCCGTTGAGTGCGCCCTGGCAGTTCTTATCGTCCTCCTTGCCTGGCTCACCGTCAAAAGTGTGCAGAAGCCTGTAAAGTTCAACAAAGAGGTGGCTGCCCGTTCCCAGGTAGGCATCCAGCGCCTCAAAGACATCCGCACCCTGCAGGTGGCTTTCAAGAGTGAAACCGGCCGTTTCAGCCCCACCGTAGATTCCCTCAAGCTGTTCTACGAGACCGGCAAGATGAACGTCGTGATGCAGATCGGCTCCATGGACGACTCCGTGGCCGTTGCCAACACCGAGGCCATCAAGAAGGCCAACAAGAAGCTCAAGGCAGACCAGATGCTGGAGAAACTCCAGGAGGCCTATGCCAAGGGAACCCCCGTGGTGTACTCCGTTACCACCCAGATTCCCGTAAAGGACACCCTCTTCGTGAACCGCCCGGATTTCTGCATCGACTCCCTGTACTACATTCCTTTCTCCGGCGGTATCAAGACGGAGATGGAGTCCACCGTCAAGCTTGTATCCGGTGTGCATGTTCCGCTGTTTGAGGCCCGCATGCCCTACAAGGCTCTGTGCAAAGGCCTGGACAACCAGCTCCGCATCAACCTGGACGCAGAGCGCAAGGACCAGAACAAGTACGAAGGCCTGCAGGTGGGTAGCGTAACCGCACCTAACAACAACGCCGGTAACTGGGAGTAGTTCCTTCTATGGACTCCGCCCCCCGGACATATACAGGAATATCCATTCAAGTTTCCTTGAGTGGATATTCTTTTAAGGTATATCCTTCAGACGGTCTCCACCCCCGCTTCTGGCGGGGGCCGGAGACTCTTTTTACAACGCCGGAATTCCAGCGCAGATACGACAAGGTGGACATTTCTCTCCTTACGCCCAAGGTGTGCCTGGTTCCGGAGGCGTTTTTCGATCCCCAGACGGCCCGTGGGGCCCTCTCGGAGGTGTGCCCGCTGGATGATGGAGATTTCGTGGAAACCATCGCGCTCCCTTCCTTGGCGTCCGTGCTGGTTTACTCCAATTCCATCGGCGAGAACCTTTCCAAGGTGATGGCCCAGACAGTGCTTCCCACCTCTGGGGAGCCGGTACGGGTGCTGCCGGAGATGTACTATCTCCTCGGCATGCTGGACTCCATTCAAGACTACAACAAGATTGTGGCCTCTTGGGCCGGGGAGTGGCTGCACCTGGTTATTGCCCAGGGCAAGAGCCTCCGCCTGGCCAATGTGTTCCGCGCCCCGGACTTTACCACGGCCCAGTATTTCCTTTTCCTCAGTCTCAAACAGCTGCAGCTGAATCCGGAAGTGTCCACCGTGTGCTTCCGCACACCCTTGGATTCGGAGGCCAGCATGTCCCTGTACCGCTATTTCAAGGGGGTGGTGCAGCTATGAGAATCATCGGCGGAAGGCTCAAGGGGAAAGTGATTCTGCCGCCTTCCGGTTACAAGGCACGCCCCACTACGGATTTTGCCAAAGAAGGCCTCTTCAACATCCTGGACAACGAATACGAGTTTGAAGACCTCAAGGTGCTGGACCTCTTCGGGGGCACCGGCTCCATTGCCTTTGAATTCGCTTCCCGCGGCGCGTCGCGCGTCTACTGTGTGGAGATGGCCCGGGAGAATGCCAGTTTCATCAAGACGGAAGCCGACCGCCTGGGTCTGCAGAACGTGACCATGGTGCGGGACAACGTCTTTGATTTCCTTCCCATCTGCCGGGAGAAGTTCGACATCATCTTTGCCGATCCACCCTATGCCTTGGAGGGACTCGAAAACCTGCCGGATGCGGTTTTTGCCGCCGGCATCCTGCATCCGGAACGGTATTTCATCTTGGAGCACGGGGACGAACACTCCTTCGCAGACCATCCTCGTTTTGTCAAGGAACGCCACTACGGGCGTGTCCATTTTAGTTTTTTTGAATAATGTATTCGTTTCTTATCAGCATCGTAGCCCTGGTTCTGGGCTATCTCCTGTATGGAGCCTTTGTGGAAAGGGCCTTCGGTCCGGATCCCAACAGAAGGACGCCGGCCATCGAGAAGGCCGACGGCGTGGATTTCATTGTCATGCCCACCTGGAAGGTGTATATGATTCAGTTCCTCAACATTGCCGGAACGGGGCCCATCTTCGGGGCCATCATGGGCGCCAAGTTCGGCCCGGCCAGCTATCTGTGGATTGTGCTGGGCTGCATCTTTGCCGGTGCCGTGCATGATTATATGTGCGGGATGCTCTCCGTGCGGCACGGCGGGGCCAGTTTCCCGGACCTGGTGGGAGACTACCTGGGTAAACGTACCCAGAAGGTGATGCTGGTGTTCAGCGTGGTGCTCCTGCTGCTGGTGGGAACGGTGTTCGTGTATTCGCCGGCCCTCATCCTGGGAGACCTTGCCGGAGACGGCACTCGCGGCTCCATCATGCTGTGGGTGGGAATTATCTTCGTGTATTACCTGATAGCCACACTGCTTCCCATCGACAAGGTGATCGGCAAAATCTATCCTGTCTTTGCCGTGGCCCTTCTGTTTATGGCAGTGGCCCTGATGGTGTGCCTCTTTATCAAGTGGCCCTCCCTGCCGGAGGTTTGGGACGGCCTGGGCGGATGGTCAGAAAAGGCGGGCCTGAAGGACCAGCCCATCTTCCCCTGCCTGTTCATTACCATTGCCTGTGGGGCCATTTCCGGCTTTCATGCTACGCAGAGCCCGCTGATGGCCCGCTGCATCAAGAGCGAGAAACTGGGCAGGTCCGTCTTTTACGGCTCCATGATTACGGAAGGCCTGGTGGCCCTGGTGTGGGCAGCCGTCTCTTCCTGGTTCTTTTTTGACGGCGGCGCCGCCGCCGTGGGATCGGATACGAGCGCCGCAGCACCCACCGTGGTTACCAAGGTGTCGGAAAACTGGCTGGGCCTTACGGGCGGCATCCTGGCCATCCTGGGCGTGGTGGCCGCCCCCATCACCTCCGGAGACACGGCTTTCCGCAGCGCCCGTCTCATCATCGCGGACTTCGTTCACCTTCCCCAGAAGGCCATCGGCCGGCGGCTCACGATTGCCGTTCCGCTCTTTGTGGCATCGGCCTTGTTGCTTTGGTACAACATTGCCGACGCCAACGGCTTCAACACCGTCTGGCGTTACTTTGGCTGGAGCAACCAGGCACTCGCGGTGTTCATGCTCTGGACGGCCACGGCGTATTTTGTGAAGAAAAAAGGTGGCTTGTGGTATTTGATTACGCTGCTGCCTGCCCTCTTTATGACAGCTGTGTGCGTCACCTTCATCCTGGTGGACAAGATCGGTTTCCGTCTGCCGCAGAGCCTGGCGCCCTGGATCGGCCTGGGTACGTTTGTGATTTCCACCATTTTGTTCTATCTTTGGAAAAACAGTAAGAAAAATGTTAGATAAAGAGCGCGGGCTGTATGTAGCCCATTCAGAGAACGGACCCCTCTCCCTGGTGAGCAAGATGGCTTGCCGTCACGGACTTATTGCCGGAGCCACCGGTACCGGTAAAACGGTTACCCTGCAAGTTTTGGCAGAGACCTTCTGCCAGGACGGCGTGCCCTGCTTCATGGCCGACATGAAGGGAGACCTCAGCGGCATCTCCCAGGTGGGCAAGCTTTCCGGCTTCATTGAGAAGCGACTGCCGGAGTTCGGCATCTCCAACCCCCAGTTCCAGAGCTGCCCGGTGCGCTTTTTCGACGTGTA
>CAMOKK010000042.1 GCA_946617545.1 uncultured Bacteroidales bacterium
GACCAGATTGCCTGCATCATAGACGACTACGGCTGCTTTCAGGGAATCATCACTTTGGAAGACATCATGGAAACCATTCTGGGAATGGAGATTATAGACGAGAACGACACCATCACCGACATGCAGCAGTACGCCAAGGAACGCTGGCTCAAACGCAAGAACCAGTATAAACAGATTGTGCTGCCGGAGGATGATGACCATGAGTAAGCTCTTTTTCAACCCCTTTACGGGCCTGTATTACATCCTCCGGAGAAAACCCCGCAAAGCACCCGTGAACCAAGAAGTGGAGCGCCTGCGAGCCCAGGCCAAGCAGGAACTTCCTCCCCGCTTGAAGGAGCTGGCCGACGAACATGGCTTTACCTACAACCGCGTTACCATAAAAAACAACGTAAGTAACTGGGGCAGCTGCTCTTCCAAAGGCAATATCAACCTGAACTTAAGGTTGGTCACCCTGCCGGACCACCTGCGGGACTATGTGATGCTCCACGAGCTCTGCCACCTGAAATACCTCAACCACGGGCCCCGGTTCCACGCCCTGCTTGAGTCTGTCTGCCCCCGGCACCGCGCCTGCGAGAAAGAACTGAAAACCTATAAAATCACCGCCTGATGAAAGCTCCCCTCCTGCTGGCCACCGCCCTTCTGCTGGCTGCCTGCCAGTCGGCCGAAAGCGTAAAAACCACCTTCCAGACCTCCCAGGGCTGGAGGCCCACGATAGACACCCGGGCCGATGCCGTGATGGTGTACGGCGTAGAAGGCAAGGTGTCCATAGAGGAAAGGCTGGCCTCGTGGCGGGAAAGAGGCTATCAGACGCACTTCATGACCGGGATAGCCTGGGGCAATTACAAAGACTATTTTACCGGCGAGTGGGATGGCCGATGGCATTTGGACGAGGGCCAGGTGAACCAGAAGGGAGACACCCTCTGGCACGGGAAGATGGTCCCCTACATTGTCCCTACGGAAAACTACCTGAAGTATTTCAAGGAGAAACAAATCAAGCGCGTGATTGACGCCGGCGTGGACCATATCTTCCTGGAAGAGCCCGAATTCTGGTCCGCCGCCGGCTATTCGGACGCCTTCAAGCGGGAGTGGGAGGCCTTTTACGGCACCCCCTGGCGCCCGCGGGAAGAATCGGCCGAAGCGGCCTACCTTACGGCCAAGCTCAAGTACCACCTCTATTACCGGGCGCTGGACCGGGCCTTCAGCTATGCCAAGGAATACGGCCGCTCCCTGGGCCGTGACATCCGCTGCTACGTTCCCACCCATTCCCTGATTAACTACACCCAGTGGCAGATTGTGAGCCCGGAGGCCTCCCTGGCCTCCCTCCCCTGCATAGACGGCTACATCGCCCAGGTGTGGACCGGCACTTCCCGCGTACTCAACTACTACAAAGGCGTGCAGAAGGAGCGGGTGTTCGAAACCGCCTTCCTGGAATACGGCTGCATGGCTTCCATGACAGCCCCCACCGGCCGCCGCCTGTGGTTCCTCACGGACCCCATTGAAGACCGTCCCCGCGACTGGGAAGACTTCCGCCGGGGCTACCAGGCCACCTTCACGGCCCAGCTCCTGTATCCGCAGGTAGATGCCTATGAAATCATGCCCTGGCCGGAGCGCATCTACGAAAAGCTGTATCCGCTAAGCCCCGGTTCTTCCGAGATGTCCCGCATTCCCCAGGACTACGCTTCCATGATGCAGGTCATGACCAACGCCCTCCAGAACATGCCCAAGGCCCCGCAGAAGCCCTCGGAGGCGGCCGTTCTCATGGCCAATTCCCTCATGTTCCAGCGGGACTCCAGCCTGAGGGGCTTTTTCGGCCTGGCCCTCCCCCTTCTCAAAGAGGGCTGTCCCGTGGGAATGGTCCACATGGAAAACCTGGGCTACAAAAAGGCCCTCGAAGGCACCCGCGTACTGCTGATGACCTATGCCAACATGAAGCCCCTGGACCCGCAGGCACATGCTTTCCTGGCCGATTGGGTCCGTCGCGGGGGCCGGCTCATCTACTGCGGCAAAGACGACGACCCGTATCAGCAGGTGCAGGAATGGTGGAATACGGCCCCCCATGCGTATGCCGCCCCCTCCGACCACCTCTTTGAGCTCATGAATGTCCCCGCCGGAGCCCCTTCCGGGCAATATGCCTATGGAAAAGGCAGCCTGACCATCCTGCGGGAGAATCCGGAGGACTTCTGTCCGGAAAGTGTAGCGGAACTGTCGGCCCTGCTTCCCCGCACCGCTACCTTGCAGTTGGAACGGGGGCCCTACCATATAGCCGCCGTGATGGACGAAAATCCCCATGCCGTCCCCCTGAAACTGGAAGGCTGCCTGATAGACCTCTACGACCCCGCCCTTCCCGTGTACCATGCCACGGAAGTGGCGCCGGGCTCGCAGGGCCTGTATTATAACGTCAAGAAAGCCCCCAAGGCCCCGGCCATCCTGGCGGCCGCCAGCCGCGAGTATGAGGTGAAACGCTCTTCCCGCCGGTTTTCCTACCTCTGCAAAGGCCCTCAGGACACTTACAACATCACCCGCATCCTGCTGCCGGCGCGGCCTGCAAGCGCCAGCGTGAACGGAGAGCCCTGCCCCTTCGAATGGGACCAGGACAGCCGCACCGTCTTCCTCCGCTTCCCCAACAGCCCGGAAGGCAAGCAAGTAGAACTGAATTGGTAAAACGTATAAGCATATGACACCCGAAACCATTGCCGCCATAGACCAGATTGACGTCCAGCTGAATGCCGGCGGCATGAACACCATCAATATCGTACTGGCTTTCGTGATGTACGGCGTAGCGCTGGGCATCCGGCCGGGCACCTTCGTAGAAGTGTTCAAAAAGCCCAAGTCGGTGCTGCTGGGCATGTGTGCCCAACTTGTGTTCCTTCCGATGTTCACCTTTTTCCTGGCGCTGGCACTGGGAGGCAGCATTTCCTGGACCATGGCCATGGGCATGATTCTGGTAGCCTCCTGCCCCGGAGGGAATATCTCCAATTTCATGTCTTCCCTCTCCAAGGCCAACGTGGAACTGTCCGTAAGCCTGACGGCCATCTCTACGGCCTTGGCGGTATTCATGACCCCCTTCAACTTCTGGCTGTACGGCAACCTGTACCTGCACTTCGCCCATATTCCCGGAGACGTTCCCACCCTGGTGATTCCCCTCTGGGATGTCCTCAAAACCATCTTCATTCTGTTGGGCGTTCCGCTGGTGGCCGGCATCCTTACCGCCCGCTGCCTCCCCAAAGTGGCAGGAGTCCTCAAAAAGCCCCTGCAATGGATTAGCATCCTGTTTTTCCTGGCCATGGTGGTGCTCTCTTTTTGGGGCAACCGCGTAGCCTTTGTCCAGTGCATCAAGTACATCTTCCTGGTGGTGCTCATCCACAACCTGCTGGCCCTGGCCATCGGCTTTGTCACGGGCACCGCCTTCAAACTCCCGTATAAGGACCGCCGTACGCTCACCATCGAAACCGGTATCCAGAACAGCGGCCTGGGCCTGGTACTCCTGCTGGGTACGGCCATCTTCGCCCACTTCCCTCCCCACGGAGGCATGCTGGTGATTACCGCCTGGTGGGGCATCTGGCACATTGTGAGCGGCCTTACGGTAAGTGCAGTCTTTGCCGTGTCAGACAAAAGAAAGAAATGAAACTCTGGGAAAACAGCCGGTCCTACCGCTTCGGACGCATCTTCACCGATGCGTGCACCCGCAGCTTGTACTGGCATTTCCAGGTATGTGGAAAAGAGAATATTCCGGCCGATGGCGCCGTCATCCTCTCTCCCAACCACACCAACACCCTCATGGATGCCCTGGTAATGCTGCGCCTCCAAAAGGGTCCCATCGCCTTTGGCGCCCGGGCCGATCTCTTCCAAAAGGGCCTCCGGGTGGCCCGCGCCCTGCACTGGCTCAAGATTGTCCCGCTGGCCCGCGCCAGGGACGGGGCCGAAGCCCTGAAGCAGAGCCAGGAGATTATCGACGAAATAGTGGACTGCCTGGGGCACAAGGTCCCTTTCTGCCTGTTTCCGGAAGGTACGCACAGGCCCAAACGGTCTCTCCTTCCCCTCAAAAAAGGCATTTTCCGCATTGCCGCCCAGGCCGCTCAGAACTTGGACGTTCCTGTCTATGTGGTACCCGTCGGCATCGAGCATGAATCTTACTACAAAGCCGGCAGGGACATAAGGGTAAGTTTTGGGGAGCCCATCAGAATTACGCCAGACGCATCTTCGGCCGATTTCCTGGCCGAACTTACCCGTCGCATGCGGGGGCTCATCACCTGGTTCCCGGACGACGAAAACTATCCCCCCGCCGTGGCCGCATGGGAGAAAGGCCGGCACAAAAGCCAGCTCTGGCGCTACCTGCTGCTTCCCGTATGGGGAGTATCGGCCCTGATGAGCCTTCCCATCTGGCTGCCTTCCGAAATGCTGGTGGCCCGGCTCAAAGACAAAGCCTGGAGCAATACCGTCCGCTATGTCTTCCGGTTGCTGCTGCTTCCGCTGCTCGTCCTGGCGGCCGGCATCTGTGCCTTTGTCTGGCTGCCCTGGTATGGGGCGCTGCTCACCGTCTTCTGCACCCTCCTTTCCCCGATGCTGTTTTACCGCCTTTTGCCGGACAGGTCATGACAAGGATAGCCATCATAGGAGCCGGTGCCGCCGGATGTTTCTGCGCAGCCAACTTGCTGGAGCAGGCTCCGGGGCTGTCTGTCACCCTCTTTGAGGCCGGTCCCAAGGCCCTTGCCAAGGTAGCCATTACCGGAGGGGGCCGATGCAACCTCACCAATTCCTTCGAGGGAATCCGCTCGCTTTCGGAGGCTTACCCCCGCGGAGAGCGCGTCATGAAAAGGGCGCTGAAAACCTTCTCGCAGGAAGATACCTGCGCCTGGTTCCAAAGCCGGGGCGTTCCGCTCACCCTCCAGGAAGACCACTGCTGGTTCCCCGTCTCCCAGGACGCCCTGGACATTGTCCGCTGCCTTCTGAAGGCCTGCAAAGGGGCCGATATCCGCCTTCATACGCCCGTGAAGAGCATCTCTCCTTGTCATTCTGAGCGAAGCGAAGAATCTCCCTGGAAAGTGAACGGCGAGCCCTTCGACACCGTGGTGGTCACCACCGGCGGCGCCCGGGGAGGCCTCCCCTTCCTGGAAGGCCTGGGCTTGGATATGGTGCCGCCCGTACCCTCCCTTTTCACCTTCAACGTGCCGGACAAGAGCCTCACCACCCTCATGGGCTTGGTGGTGGAGGCCGGCATCGGCCTTAACGGGACGCCCTTCCGGGCCAGCGGTCCCCTCCTTATCACAGACTGGGGATTCAGCGGACCCGCCACCCTCAAGCTTTCCTCCTACGCCGCCCGCCACCTGGCCGAAAACGGCTACAAGGGCACCCTGTCCGTCAACTGGCTCAACGCCTCCGAGGCGGAAATCCGGGCTCTACTGACCGAAACGGCATCCCATAATCCCCAGAAGCAGCTTTCTTCCACACACCTGCTTCAGGGCCGCCTGTGGGCCCATCTTCTTGGGAAAGCCGGCCTCAGGGAGGACATCCGCTGGGCAGAGCTGGGCTCCAAGGGCCTCAACCGCCTCACCGCCATCCTGTCGGCCAGCTCCTATCCCCTCTCCGGCAAGAGCCGCTTCCGGGAAGAATTCGTGACGGCCGGGGGCGTGGCCCTGTCCAATGTCAACCCCGGAAGTTTGGAATGCAAACGGCATCCGGGCCTGTATTTTGCAGGCGAAGTGCTGGATATAGACGCCATTACCGGAGGCTTCAACCTCCAAGCCGCCTGGAGCACCGGCTACATCTGTGCCCAAAGTATATTGAGGAACTTATGAACACAGTGGAACTCATTATCATAGCTGCCGCCGTGGCCGTAATTCTGGCCGTGGTCATTACCTGGCTCATCATGCACGCCCATGAGGTGAAGGCCTGCAACGCCCTGGAAAACCAGCTCATCGCCGCCCGGAGGGACCTGGAGAATGCCGATAAACTCCAGAAGATGCAGCAGGAGTCCTTCTCGCAGCAGTTGGAAGCCGTACGCAGCCAGCTCTCGGCCGAGACGGAAAAGCTTCTGAAACAGCGGGAAGAGGCCCTTCAGCAAAAGGCCGAGGAAACCTTCAAGACCCTCGCCGGACCGCTGGGGAAAGACCTCAAGGCCATGCAGGAGAGCTTCGAGAACCAGAAACGCAGCCAGACGGAAGGCACCGCCTCCCTCAAGACCGCCATGGAACAGGCCGTCAAGAACCTGCGGGAGCAAACATCGGCCATCGGCTCCAAGGCCGACAACCTGGCCCAAGCCCTGAAGGGACAGAACAAGATGGCCGGCACCTGGGGGGAGGTCATCCTTTACAACATGCTCATGAATGAAGGGATGGAGGAAGGCCGGGACTTTGACCGGGAGCAGACTCTGCGGGACGCCATGGGAAGCGTGGTTTACAATGAAGACAGCGGCAAGAGGATGAGGCCGGACTACATCCTGCACTACCCGGACAAGACGGAGCTCATCATCGACGCCAAAACCTCCATGGAGGCCCTTTCGGACTGGTTCGCCGCCCAGGACGCCGCCTCGAAGGAAGATGCCGCCCAGCGCAACCTGCAGGCCATCCGCGCCCAGATCAAGAGCCTGTCCGGCAAACGCTACCAGGATTATATCCGCGACGGTTACAAGACGCTGGACTACGTAATCATGTTCATCCCCAATTACAGTTCCCTGCAGCTGGCCAAGACGCTGGCGCCCAATATTTTCCAGGAAGCCTACCGACAGGGGGTGCTCCTCACCACGGAAGAGACGCTCATGCCTTTCCTGAGGATGATTCGCATAGCCTGGACCAATTACGACCAGGCCCGCAATCAGGAAAAGATTATCAAGGCCGCCCAGACCATGGTGGACCGCGTTTACGACTTCTCCAAGGCGCACGCCGCCATGGGAGAAAAACTGCACGCCGCTTTGGAGGAATACGACAAAGTATCCCTGAAAATAGGAGAATCGGGGAATTCCATCCTCACCAGCGCACGGCAGCTCATTCAGTTAGGCGTTCCCAAGAACCCCAAGAAACCGCTGCCGGAGGGTGACTAAGCTTTCAGGATGGCCTGGGCAAGAGCATCGAGGGCCGGCCCGTCGGCCTCCTTGTAACGGCTCTTGATGGTTACTACGTCCCCCACCACTTCCACATCCTTCATGGCTCCGAGCATTTCCTTCATCACGCGGCCGGCGCTGGGTGCCCAGGAGCCGTTTTCTATGAGGGCCACTTTGCGCCTGGTGTAGCCCTTCACCTGCAGGCTGTGCAGGAAATCGTGGGCCGGGGTAAAGAGACCGGCATCGTAGGAACAGGCGGCCAGCACCATCTTGCCATAGCGGAAGGCATCTTCCACGGCTTCGGCGCGGTCATCGCGGGTAAGGTCGCTCACCGCCACCTTGGGGCAGCCCAGGGCACGGAGTTTTTCGGCCACTTTCAGGGCTACGGCTTCGGTGCCGCCATGGATGGAGGCATAGGCTACAAAAATGCCCTCGGTTTCCGGCTCGTAGCGGCTCCAGGTATCGTATAAGCCAATGAAATAACCCAGATCCTTACGGATGACGGGGCCGTGCAGCGGGGCAATCAGGGAAATAGAGGCCGATGACAGTTTCCTGAGCAGCGCCTGCACCTGGGGGCCGTACTTGCCGCAGATGTTGAAGTAATAGCGGCGGCCTTCGCAAGCCCAGTCCGGGTCTTCATCGGCCCAGAAGGCGGTCTTGCACAGGGCACCGAATTTTCCGAATGCATCGGCACTGAAAAGGATGCCCGTAGCCTCGTCCACCGAAACCATCACTTCCGGCCAGTGAACCATGGGCGCGGCATAGAATTTCAGGCTATGCTCTCCCAAGGGGAGGCTGTCCCCTTCCTTCACCACAAGCGTATTCGGGAAGGTTTTCCCGGGAAGGAACTGGCCCAGGAACTTCAGGGCCATGGCGCTTCCCACCAGCGTTACGGCGGGATGGGCTTCCAGGACGGCGCCCACCAGGGAAGAATGGTCCGGCTCCATGTGATGGATTACCAAATAATCCGGCTCGCGGCCTTCCAGCGCCTCCTGAAGGTTCTTCAGCCACTCCTCACCCTTGCGGGCATCGGCCGTGTCCAAAATGGCCACTTTCTCATCCAAGATGAGGTAGGAATTATAAGCCATGCCTTCCGGCACCGTGTACTGACTCTCAAAGAGGTCCAGGTCTGTGTGATCTACGCCAATGTAGCGGATTCCTTTTGCAATTTCTTTCATAGCTAAGTGCAAAGATACGGAAAAAAAGCGTATCTTGCGAAGAATATGAAAGAGACCATCCAACAAATTCCCTCCCTGTGGAAGCGCCTACGGCGCATCATTCGGTATTACGCCTATATCTTCGAAGATGTGGACACGGAAAGCGCCGCCCAGCGCATCAAGGGGGGCATCTGGTTCCGCGGGCCCAACGTCTGGATTTTGGCTTTCGCCATCGTACTGGCTTCCGTGGGGCTCAATGTCAACTCCACGGCCGTCATCATCGGCGCCATGCTGGTCTCTCCCCTCATGGGCCCCATCATCGGCATGGGCCTGTCCTTGGGAACCAACGACCTGGACCTCCTCAAATCGGCCGCCAAGAACCTTCTGGTGATGGTAATCATCTCCTTGGCCGCCTCTACGCTGTTCTTTATCCTCTCTCCCCTTTCGCTGGTGAATCCCACGGAGTTGGAGGCCCGCACCTCCCCCACCATCTACGATGTGATTATCGCCTTTTTCGGCGGCCTGGCCGGCATCCTGGAAAGCAGCCGGAAAGAACGCGGCACGGTGCTCTCGGGCGTTGCCATCGCCACCGCCCTCATGCCGCCGCTGTGTACCGCCGGCTACGGACTGGCCAACCTGAACATGCACTTTTTCTTCGGGGCCCTTTACCTCTTTATCATCAACAGCGTCTTCATTACCCTGGCTACCTTCCTGATGGTCAAGTACCTGCGCTTCCACACGGTAGCGGGCATTTCCGAGCAACTGGCCGCCAAACGGCGCCACGCCATCAGCGGAATCCTGGTCATCATCCTTGTGCCCAGCATTTGGAGTGCCTTCCGGCTCGTGGAGAGCAACAATTTCGAGCGCAACGTCCATGATTTTGTAGAAAGCAACCGTCTGGTAGCCCCCAGCACCTATATCTATGAATATAAGGTCAACGGCCACAAGGCCGATATCTCCCTGGCCGGCATCCCCCTCACGGACAGCCTCCGCAATGCTTTCCTGAGCAAGGCCGCCCCCTATAATCTCAAGGCCAAAGACCTTAATCTGATAGAGCATTCCTTTGCGCTGTCCCAGCAAGACATGGACACCATCCTGCAGGAGGTATATAACAGCACCAATGCCGATCTGGACGAGAACCAGGCCCTGCTGGAGTCCATGCAGGCCCGCATAGAAGCCTTATCCCGGGAGGTCGAACGCCTGAAACAGGAGCAGGAGGCCCTCATCGCCCCGGCCGATTCCCTATAAAAAAAGAGTGTCGGCCTGTCTCAGGCGGACGCTCTTACTAACCACATAATTAATAACACTAAAACTAATAACCAAT
>CAMOKK010000043.1 GCA_946617545.1 uncultured Bacteroidales bacterium
CATTGAGGAAAATGCTCAGGTCCACATTCTTGTAACGGAAGGTATTGGTCCAACCAAAGGTGAAGAGCGGGAGCGGGGAACCGATATTGGTACGGTCCAGCTCGTTGATGACACCATCACCGTTTACATCGGCAAACTTAAGGTCGCCGGGCCATACGGTGGTGTTGCGGTCAAAGACGCCGTCTTCCGGGAACTTCTCGGCCTTCGGGGAATTCATGATGTCGTCGAAGTCCTTGTAGACGCCCACGACCTTATAACCGTAGAAGTTATAGAGGGACTGGCCGATTTCAGTGACGGAAACGATATCGTTCCACTGACCGTAACCCACCAGCTGGGCATTGGCGCTGCCGTCCAGGGCAACGAGCTTGTTCTGGTTGAAGGAAATCTGGAAGTTGCTGTCCCAGGTGAAGTCCTTGACGTCTACCGGGTGCGTATCCAGGGTGATTTCCAGACCGCGGTTGCGGATGGTACCATAGTTACCCTTCGGGGCGGCCAGGGCGGAAGAACCGTTACCCTGCGTACCCATATAGGAAGGAAGGGTCATGGACATAAGCATGTCGGAAGACGTCTTCTGGTACAGGTCAATGGTAAGGTTCAGGCGGTTCTGGAAGAAATTCAAATCCATACCCACGTTGAACTGCTGCTGTTTCTCCCAGTGGATACCGGTGTTGGAGATGTTGGCGGGACGCTGGCTGTCACCCAGGGCACTGGGCATCTTGGACATGCCGGATTCCCAGGCACCGGCGCCAATGTTGGCGTTACCGGTCTGTCCCCAGCCGATACGGATCTTACCGTCATTGAGAACGTTCTTGTTGGTGAAGAACTTCTCGTTGGTGAAACGCCAGCTGCCGGCTACGGAATGGAAGCCAGCCCAGCGGTTGTCCGGTCCGAAGTTGGAGGAACCGTCGTAACGGAAGGTGTAGGTGAGGAGGTAACGGTTGTCGTAGTTGTAAGTCTCACGGGTGAAGAAGGAAGCCATGGCGCTGGAGCCGTAACCACCGCTGACGGTAGGAGTGCCGGTTGCCAGGCGGATGTTGTGAATCTCATCCGAAGGGAGGTCCGTATTGGCACCGCTCAGATAGCTCCAGCGGGATTCCCAGGCTTCCTGGCCAATCATGGCCGTGATGCTGTGCTTACCAAAGGTATTGGAGTAAGTCAGGTAGTTCTTCAGGGACCAGTATACGCTGGAATTGCGCTGCTGGCTGATGGAGTTGCTGCCCTGCTGGAAGGTTCCCAGAGAAACCTTGGGTTTGTAGGTGTCCGCCTTGGAGGAACTGACGTCGAAGCCCACCTCACTGCGCAATACAAAGTGCTTGATGGGGGTGAGTTCGGCATACACGTTACCGGTGAGTTTCTGACGCTGCAGCGTATTCTCGTTGTACATGGCCATGGCCACCGGGTTCTTGGTGGTATATCCCTCACGCACTACCGTGGAGTAATTGCCATCCAGGTCGTACACCGGGATGTCCGGAAGGCTGGACAGGGAGTAGAAGATGACACCTTCCTGACCATCGGCCAACTTCAGGTTATCGTTGGTCACGGCATAAGTGGCATTCAGTCCCAGTTTGAACCAGCTCTTCAGCTGGGCATCCAGGTTGGTACGGAAGCTCAGACGGTTGAAGTTGGAGCCGATGATAGTACCTTCCTGATTCATGTAGGAACCGGAAACATAGTACTGAACCTTCTCGGTACCGCCCTGGGCGCTCACCTGATGCTGATGCTGGAGAGCGGTGCGGAACACCTCGTCCTGCCAGTTGGTACCCTTGCCCAGGATGGAAGGATCGGTATACAGGGGGTTGGCCTGCACCTCACCGAGCGCAACCATGTCATTGTAGTACTCGGCGAACTGACGGAGGTTCATCATGTCGATACGGCGGGTCTGGCGGGAGACGGCGAACATGCCGTCATAGGAGAACTTGGCCTCGCCGGCCTTACCGTGCTTGGTGGTGATGAGCACGACACCGTTGGCGCCCTGCGCACCGTAGATGGCGGTAGCGGAGGCGTCCTTCAGGATTTCCATGCTCACGATATCGGCCGGGTTGATAGTGGACAGCGGGGAAATGGTGGAAACACGGCCATTGCCCAGAGCGTCGCCCAGACCGAAGTCTGCACCGGAATTACCGCCACCCTGGACAATCACACCATCAATGACATACAGAGGTTCTGCATTGGCGTTCACAGTGGCTTGGCCACGGACGCGGATGGAGGATGAGGAACCCGGAGCACCGGAAGTCTGTACGGCAGACACACCGGCGGCACGTCCCTGCAGGGACTGGTCCAGGCTGGTGATGATGGAGCCCTTCAGGTCTTCCTCCTTCATGGAGACGGAAGCACCGGAGAGGTCACTCCTTTTCATGGTACCGTATCCCACGACGACAACCTCGTCGAGGAATTCGGTATCTTCTTTCAGGAGAACGTTGATGACAGACTGGCTGCCAACAACAATTTCCTGCGTTGCATAGCCGATGGAAGAGAACACGAGCGTAGCGCCGGGCTTCACCGTGATCACGTAGTTTCCATCAAGGTCTGTGATGACACCGTTCTGGGTGCCCTTCTCCACGACAGACACGCCGATGGCCGGTCCCATGTTGTCGGACACGGTACCCGTCACCTTGTTCTGTGCGAACAAGGCCGTAGTGGCCAGGAGTGCCAGCATGAAGGTCACAAATTTTTGTTTCATGCTACTGGATTTGTTGGTTAATATTAATGTTGGTTTAGATTTATGATTGCTTCTTTGATGATGTCTACGGTATGGTCGCTCACATAGACGCCGTTGAGCCCCTGGGCCTCCTGGGCCGGGTCTCCGCTGTAAGGGTCTCCGCTCTGCCACTGCTCATGCAGGGGGTGGGCGAAACCGCTCCAGCCCCAGAAATTGGCGCCGTCCAGCAGGCTTCCCACCTGGGAGAACACATAGGCATAATAGGAATCACGCGCACGCGTGGAAGCATCCATGGAGGGAGAAAAGCCGTCCCGCGGGAAGCCGAATTCTTCCAGCACCAGGGGAAGTCCCAGGCGGGTGGCCAGCTCCTTATGGGCCGATATGTATTCCTGCGTCTTCTCAATGGCCTGAGGGAGGTCTTCGGAGAGGCTTTCGGCCCGGGCCCAGCTCCAGTTGTAGGGCCAGATGTGGATGGTCATGTAGTCCACTCCGGGAATGCTGTTCACACGCTCCGTGAGCGCCCAGTCGTTCTCGCAGCCCCAGAACCCCTCGCTGCCGGTAGAGAGCAGGTGGTTGGGGTCCAGCTCCTTGATAATGCGGGCGCTTTCCGTGAGCCAGGCCACAAAGCCGTCCTGGATTTCCTTTTCGGAAGAGAAGCAGCGCGGCTCGTTGCCGATTTGCCAGGAAAAGATGGCGGGGTCTTCCTTGTAGGGCTTGCCGGTAATGCTGTTGGTGCGGCCCACAATGGCGCGGATATGATTGTAAAAGAGTTCCTGAGCCTGCGTGGAAGTCTGGAACTCCCGCATCTGCTGCATGAAGGGCCAGTAGCCGTCCACCAGCGGAATGAGGGCCTTCTCTCCGGTGGCCCACTCCAGATACTGGCCGTAGCCGCCGCTCCACTCCCAGGAGTTGTTCAGGTACAGGACGGCCTGCATGTCCCGCTTTCCCAGTTCCACCAGGAAGCGGTCCAGGCCCGTCAGCAGCGCCTCGTTGTACACCCCGGGCTCCTTCTCCAGCGTGGGTTCCACGCGGGAGAAGACACCGTCCTGCCCCTGGGCGCCCACCAACACGCGAAGGTTGGTCATTCCCAGGGCCTTGAGGGTATCCAGTTCCCGGGTAAGACGCTCAAAATCCCCGGCCGGTGTATCCGAAGCCAAAATGGGCCCGTACCAGAAATTGGTGCCGATGTAGTGATAAGGCTTGCCGTTACGGACAAACTGCCCGTCCTTCGTCTGTACGAAAGCGTTTTGGGGCGTGCAGGCAATGGCAGCCAGAAGGCAACATGCCGCGGAGAGTTTCAGTGCAAAATTCATTATGTTGGCCGACATAAATTATTCTTTGCAAAATTACTGCATTCTGTCGGCCTTCAAAAATGAATATTTATCAAATTATGATACTTTTTTAACACGGCTACACATAGACCCTGTTCTTGGTGAACAGGGCCCGGAAATCCCGGGGCGTATAACCCCGCCTGGCCTTGAAAGTCCGGTTGAAATTGGACAGGTTGTTGAAGCCGCAGGCATAGCAAATCTCGCTGATACTGGTGGTGGTGTCCACCAGCATGCGGGCCGCGTTTCCCAGCCGCGCGTCGATGATGTAATCCGACAGGGTGCGGGTGGTGTGCTGCTTGAAAAACCGGCTGAAGGCCGTGGGAGCCATCCCCACCAGGGCGGCCAGGTCTTCCAGGCGCAAATCGTCGGCATAATGGGCCGATATATAATCCTTCACCTTGGCCACGCGGCGGCTACCCGCATTCTCCTCCTTCCGGGAAAAGGCCGACGAGGCCAGCGTGCGGGCCCCCTTGTCCAGTGAGAGCTCGTAAAGAATCTTGAGCATGGTAAGAAACTGCTCGAAACTGTCCGGCATGGAAGCGATGCTGTCCAGGTAGTTGTACACCCTCATGATTCCGGGAAGTGAAAACGCGACGCCCAGGCGGGCCCGCTCGAACATCTTCCGGATGGAGGAGAACTGGTTGCGGCCCAGCAGGCGCCCGTCCAACAGGCTGTCAGAGAACTGGATGGTGATTTCCCGCACGTCCGGCGCCGTGCAGTTTCCCTGCCTCCAGGCATGTTCCAGGCCGTCCCCGGTAACCAGCGCAAGCTCATAATTGCCAATCTCTTCTATGCTGTCTCCCACCACGCGCTGCACTCCCTTCCCGTTTTCTATGAAATTGAGCTCAAACTCCTGATGGGAATGGATGGGATAGAGGAATTCGCTCTTGTGGCGTTCTACAATGTAAAAACAGTCCCGGTCTGTAATGGGAGGGACTTCCCGCAAAACATTACTCATACTTTTGCAAAAGTACGAAAAAAATGTTAAAAAAGTATTATTCTTGGAATTTTAGTACGCCGCCATCTGCCGGGAGATGTTCAGCTGCTGAATCTTGTAGGTGTCCTGTCCGGTGGAGGTGGCATAGATGGTTACCTGGAAAAGTTCCCCCCCGGCGTTGAGCAGGCCTATCAGGTATTTCTTATTGGTTTCGGAGGCCCTGTGGGTAACCTCGAAGGAGCGCGGGGTGTTGGAGGCGAAGAAGTTCCTCAGGATTTCGCGGGCCTGCTTCTTGGAACAGTTTCGGGAGGTGGAAAGCACCGTCACGTCCAGGTTGTCTGCAAACCAGCTGGACAGGGCGGCCTCGTCTCCGGCAGCCAGGTATTTGGTGATGGAAGAAAAAACGGAAAACTCTCCCTGGGGCCGGGACTGGGGAAGAGCTGCGAAATTCCGGGTCTGCTGTACCTGGCCATAAGAAAGCAGGCAGACGCAGAGGGCGGCCGCCGTCACAAAAATATGCAGGTTTTTATTCATCCTGCCTGCTTTCTTGCAAATTCCGCGCCGAATCGTTACATTTGCAGTGATATGAACCTGGTGCTCCTTACCGTAGGAAAGACCGACGTCAAGTGGGTCAAAGAAGGTCTGGACCTGTACGCGTCCCGGCTGGGGCACTATGTACCCTTCCAGGTAACGGAAATTCCGGAGCTCAAGAAAGTATCGGCCCTTTCGCAGGCCCAAATCAAGGAAAAGGAGGGAGAGCTGATTCTCCGGCAGGTGGGCCCGCAGGATGTGCTGGTGCTCTTGGATGAGCACGGGCACGAATACCGCTCGCTGGAATTTGCAGACCATCTGCAGAAACTCCTTTCCCGCGGGGCCAAGAACCTGGTATTCTGCGTGGGCGGGGCCTATGGCTTTTCCGACGCCGTCTATGCCCGCTCGCAGGACAAGATTTCGCTCTCCCGCATGACTTTCTCCCACCAGATGGTGCGCACGGTTTTTGCAGAGCAGCTTTACCGCGCCTTCACCATCCTGAAGGGGGAACCTTACCACCATGAATAAAAGACGGCTCATAAGGAAATGGATAAGTCTGGGACTCATTGTCTCGGCCCTGGTGGTTTATGCCGTCTCCCTGCTGGTGGGGTCGGCCCGGTCAGATGTATCGGCCGCCGCCCGCGAGGTGGGCCGAAGGGTGGAGCACCGCATGCTGCTTTTGGACAGCTATATCTCAAAGGCCCTGGAAGGGGATCCGGACCAATGGCCGGAGCTGGGCGGCCTGCCGGAAGACATGGTGGTCTACCGCTACCGGGGAGATTCCCTCATAAGCTGGGTGAACCAGTTTCCCCTCAGAAACGACGACATCCGTCCCCTCACGCTGGTGCAGCGGATAGGGGACAGCAGAAGTTCCCTCTCCTCTCCCCTCTCCGACGCCACCGGGCAGCCCTCCTTCGTGAACTACGGGCCCAAATGGTATCTGGTAAAAGCCGTCGAGGGGGCTTCCACCAAGGTGATAGCCGGTCTGGAGATTGTGGACGAACTCCGGGAAAAGAGCCTCAACCGCCACTTCCGGATTAACGAGAAATACAGCGTAAGGCCGCTGTCATCCTCTACAGGCGCCCCTGTGAGCGTAAACGGCGTCCCGCTTTTCCTGCTGGCCGATGAAACCCTGGCCCAGCCTTCCGGCACCCACTCCGCCCTGCTCTGGCTGGCCGTGGGCCTGCTCATGGCCGGGCTTCTGTTCCTGCTGAACGCCTATCCCACCCTCCCCTGCCTCCTGCTGGTGCTTGTGTGCCAGGGCGGGGTGCTCAGCTGGCTGTATGCAGGCGGAAGGCGTCTGTTCCAGGATTCGCAGCTGTTCTCTCCCCTGCTTTATGCCGACGGACCTTTCTTGTACTCCCTGGGAGCCGTCATTCTGGTGAACCTGGCCATCAGCCTGCTGGTGTGGGATTTGTACCTGGTGCGCTGGACGCTCCTCAAACAAATCCGGCGCAGGAATTCCCGCATCCTGGAAGCCGTCCTGACGGGGCTTCTGGTTTTGATGACCGTGGGGGTGGCCGTCTATCTGCATGTGGCGTTCCGCAGCATCCTGGCCAACTCCAGCGTGAACATGGAACTCTACAAGGTCTTCCTCCTGAGCGGGTACACGGCTTTGGTCTATTTGTCCTTCCTGGGGCTTTCCATTGCACTGCCGATACTTCTGCAGATGCTCTCCCCCTTCGCCCGCACGCTCATGGACATCCGCTACGACATGTTCTCCGGCTGGAGCCGCGTGGGCTACGCCGCCGCCATCGGCATTTATTTTGCCGTGATTACCTCCATATTGGGATTTGACAAGGAGCAGCGGCGCATCGACGTCTGGGCCGCCCGGCTGGCCATGGACCGGGACATCGCCCTGGAAATCCAGCTCCGGAGTGCGGAAAACGCCATTGCGCAGGACCCCATGATAGGGGCGCTGTCCGTCCTGCAGGGTAGCGCGGACATCATCCGCAGCCGCCTCACCAGCGCCTACATGGGACGCATCTCGCAAGACTACGACATCGCCGTCATCCTGCCCAAACTGGAAGACAACCAGGCATCGGCCCTCTTCCAGGAGAGAATCCGGAGCGGCGTAAGGCTGGGAGACAATTCCCATTTCTTCTACAGCAACCTTTCCTCCGGAAGAACCACTTATACCGGCCTCTTCTCCTATTATGTAGAGGGGCAGGGGTCCCAGCTGGTGCTGGTGAGCGTGGAGTCCAAGCACAACCGGGAAGACCGGGGCTACCTGAGCCTGCTGGGCATCTCGGATCCCGGGCGGGTGTCCCTGCCCTCGGTGTATTCCTGGGCCAAATACAATTCCGACAAGCTGGTCCAGTACAAGGGTTCCTATCCCTTCCCCACCGTCTATTCCGGCCGCCTCAAGGAACTGGCCGCCCAACATTCCGGCGGGCATGTGGACCTGGAAGGCTGGTGCCATTTTGTGCGCAATGTCTCCCAGGACGAGATGGTGATTATCTCCCGGCCGCAGACGGAGTGGCTCTACTATGTGGTGGAGGCCTTCCTGCTGGCCATCCTGGCCTTCATCTTCATTACGGTGCTATCGTGGCGCAGAAGGAGTTCCGGCGGCCGCCGCTACTTCCAGAACCGGATTAACCTGGTGGTGTATGTTTCCCTGCTGGTCACCCTGGTGGCCATGGCCGGATTCAGCGTCTGGTTCGTGTACAAGCGCAACAACTCCAATATGAACAGCATCATGACGGCACGCATCAACACGCTGCAGGGCATGCTGCAAGAGCATCTGCGAGGGGTGGAAAACACCCAGCAGCTCACCACCACCCAGATGCTGGCCTCCGTGGAGGAAGTGGGAAACAACCTGCGCTGCGACATCTCCCTCTTTGATGTGGCCGGCCGCGTGGTCATGAGCACCACCCCCGAGGTCTATGACCGCATGATTCTGGGGCTGCGCCTGGACGACGACGCCTTCTACAACATCCGCTTTGCCCACAAGCGCTTTTACATGCAGCGGGAAAAGGTGAGCCGGCGCAGCTTCTACGCCCTTTACGCCCCGGTGTTCAACAGCGGCGGCAACATGATAGCCATCGTGTCCTCCCCCTTCACGGACCTTTCGCAGGACTTCGAGTCCGAGGTAACCCTGCACATTGCCACGGTTATCACCATCTTCCTGCTGCTCCTGCTGATTTCCCGCTTCATCACCTTTGCCATGGTGAGCCGCCTGTTCCGTCCCCTGACGGCCCTCAGCCGCAAAATGACGGTAAGCGACGTGGACCATCTGGAGCCTCTGGTATACGACGGGGACGACGAGATTACCCCGCTGGTACAGGCCTACAACCGGATGGTGCAGGACCTGGGAGAGAGCTCCCGCCGCCTGGCGCAGGTAGAGCGTGACAAGGCCTGGACAGACATGGCCCGCCGCGTGGCCCACGACCTCAAAAACCCGCTCACGCCCATCAAGCTGCAGCTCCAGATGCTCATGCGCATGAAGGCCACCGGCAACCCGCAGTGGCAGGAGCGTTTTGACGAGGTGGCCTCCACCGTCCTGTATCACGTGGACCTCCTGGCCGATTCGGCCGACCAGTTCTCCACCTTCGCCAAGATGTACGACCAGAAGGCCGAGCGCATAGACCTGGACGCCCTGGTGAAGCAGGAAGTGGACCTCTTTGACACGCATGACAACCTGTATATAGAGTACTTCGGCCTGCCGGGCGCCATGGTTCAGGCCCCGCGTCCGCAGCTCACCCGCGTGGTGGTGAACCTGATTACCAACGCCATCCAGGCCGTGGAAGACACGCCCGGAGAGCACAGGCTGCTGGTTTCCGTGCGCAATGCCGCCCAGGACGGCTTCTACGAGATTGTGGTGGAAGACAACGGCCCCGGCGTGTCCGAACA
>CAMOKK010000044.1 GCA_946617545.1 uncultured Bacteroidales bacterium
TTAGCCGTTGTAGCATAAACGGGTGATTTTTAATGATTTACAATAATTAACCTAAGCGCTTTTATCCAGGTTGAAACACATAATTAACTAACTATGAACAAATTACAAGTTACACTAATGAGCGCCTTGCTGCTTCTGGCAGGCGCAGTCCATGCACAAGTAGTGAAAGTGGAAGAGGCGAAATTCTTTGCCGGAGACGATGCCGCCTGGCAGAAACCCGGCTTCAACGACAGCCAGTGGCAGACCCTCCGCCTGGACAAGGAGTGGGACCTGCAGGGCATTAAGCTTTACAACAGCTTTGCCTGGTACCGCCTGCACGTGGTGATTCCCTCCAGTCTCAAAGACAAGACAAGCGGGCAGCTGGTCTTGAACCTGGGGCCGATTGACGACTGTGATGAAACTTATTTCAACGGGCATTTTGCGGGCAAAACCGGCCGGCACCACGGGGACCCCGAAGGCTACGACGGCAAGTGGCAAAAGGAGCGCCGTTATTTGGTGGACGCCTCCTGGGTGCGCTGGGACCGTGACAACGTGATTGCCGTGCGGGTGTATAACGGGCAGGGAGAAGGCGGCTTCTACAAACGGGCGGCCTTTATTGAAAAGCCCGTGATTGCCGACTATGTCTCCCTGGATGTGACCAAGGAGGACGACCAGGCCAAGGCCCTTTTGACCGGCATCCGCAAAACGGGCGGCAAACTCACGGCCAAGGTGCAGGACGGAGAAACCGGGAAAATACTCCAGACCAAAAATTGGAACGTAAAAATAGGCGGAAAGAAGTCCTTTACGGCTTCCGTGCCCGTCAAGGGACCCTCCCGCGTGGTGTTCAGTTACAAGGACGACAACTTTGAACAGACGCTGGAAAAAAGCTTCTGCAATCCCTATATCCTTACCCCGGCAGCTCCCGCCACGCCCCGTTACAACGGACCGCTGGTGTTTGGCGTACGGCCCGGTTCCCCGGTGATTTTCCGCCTGGCCTTCTCCGGTGAAAGACCCATGACCTACAGTGTGGAGGGCCTTCCGGAAGGAATTGTGCTGGACAAGGAGAATGGAGTGATAAGCGGCCGGGTGCTCAAGGAAGGAGATTATCCGCTGGTGCTCAAGGCCACTAACGGCAAAGGAGAGGCCCGGGCGGCCTTCACCCTGAAGGTAGGGCCCCGGATTGCCCTCACCCCGCCTATGGGCTGGAACTCCTGGAACTGCTGGGGCACCAGTGTTTCGCAGGAAAAAGTGATGGCATCGGCCGCCGCCCTCATTAACCGGGGCCTGGCCGACTACGGCTACAGCTACATTAACATTGACGATGCCTGGGAGGCCGAAGAAAGGGCGGCCGACGGCTCCATCCTCACCAACGAGAAGTTCCCGGACATGAAAGCGCTGGGCGACTGGCTGCATTCAAAAGGCCTGAAGCTGGGCATCTATTCCAGCCCCGGAGACCGCACCTGCGGCGGCTACTTAGGCACCCTGGACCATGAAGAGCAGGATGCCAAAACCTGGAACGAATGGGGTGTAGACTATCTCAAATACGACTGGTGCGGCTACAGAAAAGTCTTTGACGTAAGCCCGGACCACTCTACCGCCGCCTATCTGCGTCCTTACGTGAAAATGCAGCAGTACCTGAGGGAGCAGCCCCGCGACATCTTCTATTCCCTGTGCCAGTACGGGATGGCCAACGTGTGGGAATGGGGCGCCTTCATCGACGCCAATTCCTGGCGCACCACCGGCGACATCACCGACACCTGGGAGTCGCTCCACTCCATCGGCTTTGAGCAGCAGGCCGGCCTGCATCCCTATGCCGGCCCGGGCCACTGGAACGACCCCGACATGCTGGTGGTGGGCAAGGTGGGCTGGAGCAACAACCTCCGAGACAGCCGCCTTACCCCGGACGAGCAGTACACCCACATTTCCCTGTGGGCGCTCCTGGCCGCCAACATGCTGATTGGCTGCCCCATCGACCAGATGGATGACTTTACCTTCAATCTCCTGTGCAACAACGAGGTGAATGCCGTTAACCAGGACATTCTGGGCCGACAGGCGCACCAGGACGTGGTGGAGGACGGCATGCAAATCTGGAGCCGGGACCTTTATGACGGCGGCAAGGCCGTGGGCATCTTCAACCTCAACGATGCCGCCATGCCCACCCTTCTGAAAGGCGCCTTGGAAAAGATTGACCTCCAGGCCGGCAAAGTGCGCGACCTCTGGCGCCAGAAAGACATTCCTACGGATGCCACGTACATTATCCCTTCACACGGAGTGCTCCTGATCAAAGTGAACCCTTAATTAATAAACACAAAAACTCCCCGAATATGAGAAAAACCATCCTTTTTGCAGCGGCTGCCCTTCTTTTTGCAGCCTGTCAGACACAAGCTCCCCAAGCCTCCGACCTGCCCCTGGTTCCCGCTTTGGAAAACAGCGCGTGGGAGGCCTCGCAGTGGATTTCTGCGGCCGACGCCCCCGTCGCCACTGGAAAAGTGTACAAAAGTGCTCCCGGCTCCAGCTGGTTCCTCTCTACGCTTACCAACGGCAAAAAAGTGAAAAAGGCCACCTGGATGGCTTCCGGCCTGGGCGTGTTCGACCTTTTTGTCAACGGTGAAATAGTGGGACAGGAAGTCCTGAAGCCCGGTTTCACTCATTACGCCAAAACCAAATACGCCTTTACCTACGACATCACCCCCGTGTTCAAGACCCGGGCCGGCGAGCAGAACCAGCTCAGCGCCCAGCTCACCCCCGGCTGGTGGGCCGACAAGATTGTCACCCCCGGCGGCACCGACGGCTTCATAGGGAAGAAATGCGCCTTCCGCGCCGTTCTGGAGCTTGTTTATGCCGACGGGAGCAAGGAACTCTTCGGTACGGATACGGAGCACTGGACGGCCGGCATTGCCGGTCCGGTGAAACATGCCGGCATTTTTGACGGAGAGGAGTACGACGCCCGCGAACTTCCGGGCTTCTGCACCCCCGAGAAGCTTTCCACCCCGGAGGTGAACAGCGAATTCCAGGGTGAAATCTTCCCCACCTGCGGTGCCGAAATCTATCAGCGCGAAGACCTCCGGCTCCGGCCCGTTTCCATCTATGTGTGGGAAGGGACCAGCGGTGCCGTGGCTTCCGACGTAACGGAAGAGGTGGAATACGGCGTAGTGAATATCAAGAGGACCTACCAGGACGGCGAGGTGATTTCCCTGCAGCCCGGTGAAACCCTGGTGGTAGACTTCGGCCAGAACGCCGCCGCCGTCCCGTCCTTCTCCTTCCAGGCACCGGAGGGAACCCTTCTGGAGTGCAACCCCTCCGAGATTCTGAACGACGGCAACGGCGCCGAACGCCGCGGCATGGACGGCCCCGAGGGCAGCACCCACCGCCGCAACCTGCGCGTGGACCCGGGCGAAATCTGGCTCACCTACACCTTCTCAGACTGTGCGGGCCAGTTTGTGGATTTCCAGCCCCGTGCCTCTTTCTGGGGCTACCGTTACATCTCCGTAACGGCAGACCAACCCGTGCAGTTTGCCTCCATTTCCTCCGTCCCGGTGACCTCGATTGGCAAGGACATGGAAACCGGCACCCTCATCACGGGCAACGAAAGCGTGAACAAACTCATTTCCAACACCCTCTGGGGACAACGTTCCAATTACCTTTCCGTCCCTACAGACTGCCCGCAGCGCAACGAGCGCCTGGGCTGGACGGCCGATACCCAGGTGTTTACGGAAACCGGCACCTTCTTTGCCAACACCGACCGCTTCTTCCACAAGTGGATGCGAGACATGCGCGACAGTCAGAATGAAAAAGGCGGCTTCCCGGGCGTGGCACCCTTCGCCCAGTACGGCAACGAAAAGATGCGCCTGGGCTGGGCCGATGCCGGCGTCATTGTGCCCTGGACCGTATGGAAGCAGTTTGGCGACAAGGCCATCGTGACAGAAAACTGGGAAGCCATGGAAAAGTACATGGCCCATGTGAACGAAACCAAGTACGACGCCGTGGCCCTGAAAGAGGAAAACGGCAACTACAACTGGGCCGACTGGCTTAGCTACGAAGCCCTCGAAAGCTGCAGCGGACGGGCTTTCCAGAATGCCGAAACCCGTGCCCAGGCCGGCGAGTACTGGAATTACCTGGGCGCCTGCTACTGGGCCCTGGACGCCGGCTACATGCGCGACATGGCCGCCTCGGCCGGTTTTGACGCCGCCAAGTACCAGGCCATGGAAGACGAAGCCAAAGCCTACCTGAAGGAACGTTTCCTCCAGGCCGACGGCCGCTTTGTGCTGGACGTGCTGAACACCATGCAGACTCCCGCCCTCTTTGCCCTGAAACTGAACCTGGTGGAAGGTGAGGCCCGGGAAAGCATGCTTTCCCGCCTGAGGAAAAACTTCGAAGACCACGGAAACTGCCTGCAGACCGGCTTCCTGGGCACGTCCATCCTCATGCAGACCCTCACGGAAAACGGCATGGCCGACATGGCCTACGAACTGCTCCTGCAGCGCAAGAACCCCAGCTGGCTGTACTCTGTTGACAACGGCGCCACCACCATCTGGGAGCGTTGGAACAGCTACATGAAAGACGCCGGCATGGGCCCCCGCGGCATGAACAGCTTCAACCACTATGCCTACGGCTGCGTATGCGAATGGCTCTGGGAAACGGCTGCGGGCATTGCCGCAGACCCGGCCGTTCCGGGCTTCAGGCACATTATTATGAAACCCGTTCCGGACAAGCGTCTGGGCCACTTGGAGGCCACTTACAAGAGCGCCGCCGGCACCATCAAGAGCGCCTGGAAGTATGAAGGCGACAGCTGCAAGTGGACCTTCACCATTCCCCGGGGAGCCACCGCTACGGTTGTTCTTCCCAGTGAAACCAAGGAGTACCAGGCCGGCACCTATACCGTAGAATACAAATAAGCATGAGAGGCATCGTTCTTTCGGGAAAGGGACTTTCCGTCCTGTTTGCCCTGACTGCCGCCATCTCCGCCTTCGCACAGGAGGAGTCCCTGTTCCTGAATCCTCCCAAGGAAAACAGGCCGGAGACCTGGTTCCATTTTATCGGCGACAATGTGTCCCGCGAGGGGGTTGAGGCCGACCTGAAGGCCATCTCCCAGGCGGGCATCGGAGGAATCCAATGGTTCCACGGTGCTTTTGGCGGCCGATGGCCCGGTGTGGAACATCCGGTGGTTCCCCTCTCCGAAGAGTGGGACCGGATGGTGGAGCACATGGCCCGCACGGCCCGGGATTACCAGCTGCGCCTCACCCTTCAGACTTGTCCGGGCTGGGCTATGGCCGGAGGGCCGTGGATTGAGCCCTCAGAGGCTATGCGCGACCTGGTATGGAGCCGCACCGATGTTCCCGGAGGACAGTCCTTGCGGCTATTCCTGCCCAAGGGTCAGCCTTCCGACGAACCCTGGCGGGACTACCACGATATCTGCGTGCTGGCCTTTCCTACGCCCGATGGCGACACGGGCAAGGCCCTGACCATCCAGACCATAGAGGAAACGCCTCACGACTGGTCAAAACCGGGCACCTATACGCTGCGCTTCCGCGTGGAGGAAAAGGCTCCCATCCGCACGCTGGAACTGCCCAGCATCGAAAGCTTCGACCGGGGCTGGTGCAACGAACCCGGCATCCGGGTGCGCCTGAAGGCCTTTTTCCCGGACGGACGGGAGCAGATGCTGGCCGATGCGGCGCTTCCCATGGCCAGCTGGCAGGATATCGAGTCCTTTGATTTGGCCGTAAACGAGGTGGAGGGAGCCAGCGAATATGAATTCACGCTCCGGCACGAGCATCCGATAAACTTCGGCTACGTCCGCTTCCATTCGGCCTCCCGCCACAACGACTGGCGGTCGGCCGCCGGCCGGACGCTCCGCTCCAAAGAGATGTACCAGCGCGATGCCCGGCGCAGCAGCGCTTCTTACGTTGCGTCCCAAGACATCGTAGACTTGAGCGCGATGACAGGCCCCGACGGGCTGCTGGTGTGGGATGCGCCGGTTTCCCGGGCGGGAAGCTGGACCATCCTGCGCTACGGCCACGTGAACCTGGGCTACAAGAACGGCCCGGCCCCCAAGGAAGCCACCGGATGGGAATGCAACAAGCTGGACCGGAGAGGGGCACGCAAACAGTTCGGCAACTACGTGGGACGTCTTCAAAGCGGCCCCGTGGCAGGCCTGGCCGACGGAATGCTGATGGACAGCTGGGAATGCTACAACCAGAACTGGACGCAGGACATGGAGACCCGCTTCGGCCAGTATAACCGTTACCCGCTGCGCAAGTGGATGCCGGCCCTGAGCGGCTACGTACTGGACAATCCGGAAACCACAGCCCGCTTCCTTACGGACTGGCGCCGCACCCGCTCCCACATGTACAACACGGAATTCTTCCGCGAAATGACGGAGCAGGCGCACGAAATGGGGATGCAGGTGCAGTTTGAGACCGCCGCTGCCGATGTGGTGGCCATGGACCCCCTGGAGTACTACAAATATGCCGATGTTCCCATGTGCGAGTTTTGGCACCCCCTTCAGGACAACTTTGTCGGCAGCCTCAACTTCAAACCCATCAAGCCCACGGCATCGGCCGCCCATATCTATGGGAAGCACAGGGTGGCGGCCGAGAGTTTCACCAGCTTTGACCTGAATTGGGACGAGCATTGGGAGATGCTCAAGGAAGTAGCCAACCTGAATACGGCGGAAGGCGTTACCCACAACGTGTTCCACACCTATACCCACAACCCCCAGGTGGGCTTCCTGCCACCCGGAACCAGCTTTGGCAACAGTATCGGCACGCCCTTCCTGCGCGGACAAACCTGGTGGCCGTACATGCCCTGGTTCACCCGCTACCTGGCCCGTATCAGCTATATGCAGGAATGCGGAAAGCCCGTGGTGGACGTACTCTGGTACTTAGGCGACGAGGTGGGCAACAAACCCGACCAGCTGGCCCCCTTCCCGGAAGGCTTCAAATACGATTACTGCAATCCGGACGTGCTTCTCAACCGCCTGGAAGTGGTTGACGGAGAACTCTGCACACCGGAGGGCCAGCGTTACCGCGTGTTGTGGATTCCGGAAAACGAGCGCATGCTTCCGGCAACCGTGGAAAAACTGGAACGTCTTGTCAGGGACGGCGCCAAGGTGGTGGCCGCCCCGCCGCTTTCCCCGGCCACGCTCAATCTGGACGCCGGCTCCCTGAAACGCTTCCGCAAGACCATCGGCCGTCTGTGGAAAGAGAAAGGCCGGATTCGCCGCCACGGGAAAGGCGCCGTCGCTTGGGATGTTCCCTTGGAGCAGGCCCTCCGCTCCTTCGGTCTGAAGCCGCACTTGAAGGCCGATGACCCCGCCCTGCTATGGAGCGAACGCGAGACAGACCGTGCCCGCTGGTTCTTTGTGGCGGCCCCTGTGGGAACATCTTTCCATGGTTCGCTGGAACTGCTGGCCGAAGGGCAGGCCGAATACTGGGACCCCGTGAGCGGCAAAATCTACAGTCTGGAAACGCAGCAGGCGGGAGGCCGCCAACGCCTCCGTTTGGATTTGGAACGGGCACAGAACGCCTTTATCGTCTTCCGTAAAGACGGAACGGCGGCCCCGGCCCTGCCCCCAGCCCTTCCCAAAGGCGCTTTCCTTGAACTGACGCAGTGGACGCTGGCTTTTCCCGAAGGCTGGGGAGCCCCCGAAAAACTGGAGCTAAGCACCCTCAAGGCCTGGAAAGACCTTCCCGTTGGAGAGGAAGGACGGGCCTTCTCCGGAACGGCAGACTACGTGACCTCCTTTGATTGGGACGGCCGGGAAGGCCCCGTTGTCCTGGATCTGGGCCGCGTGGACATGATTGCCGATGTATGGGTTAACGGTCAGAGGGTCGATGTCCTCTGGGCGTCGCCCTATCGCATGGACATTGCTCCCTGGCTTAAGACGGGAGCCAATACGCTCACCGTCAAAGTGACAAGCACCTGGCACAACCGCCTGGTGTACGATGCTTCGCTCTCTCTGGAGCAAAGGAAAACCTGGACCATTGCCGGTCCCAAGGCCGATGCCCCGCTCCGGGAATCCGGCCTCCTGGGCCCGGTAAGGCTCTATTTCTTCCGCTGATGGCCGCCCTGGGTGAGCACACGGTATTCCATGGGCGTCATCCCGGCCATCCGGCGGAAGGCCGTAAAGAAATAATCCTCATTCTCGTACCCCATCTCGAAGGCTACCTGCTTGACGGGAATGGAGGTATTGGTGAGCATCTCCTTGGTGCGGTGAATCCGGATTTGCTGGATGTACTGGGACGGGGCCAGGCCGGTGTATTCCTTGAAAATGCGCCGGAAATTGGAGTAGCCCAGGCACAACTGCCGGGACAATTCCTCCGGGGTAATGGTGCGGAACTGCTCGGAGATAAGAATCTTGGCCTGGTTCATCTTGTCGGCCACCTCGGAAAAAGCCTCGTTGCGATGATAATACCAAGCCAGGCTCATCAGGTGGGCCACCACTCCGGACAGGTGCTGCTGGAAGCCGGAGCGCTGTTCCCGGGCCGTTTCAATGGCCCCCGTGTACAAATCTACGATATCGCTGTGCAGGCCGATATTCCAAAGCGGACTTTCCTTGGAAAAGAACCCGTTGCTTACCCAGTTTTCTATCTGTGAGCCCGTGAACCCAATCCAGTACTCCTTCCAGCCCGTGGCAGGGTCCGGGGCATAACTGTGCCACTCTCCGGGAAAGAGCAGAAAAAGGCATCCCTGCCTGATGGAAAGCGGATGGGGCAGGCTGGCGCAGCGGAAGCGCCCCCGGCCGTGGGTGATATACAGCAGCTGGTATTCGTCCAGGATGCGCCCATTCTCTTCCGAAAACAGGTAACGGGAGGGATGCGCCGACGGCGGATAGGGCTCTCCGGGAGCCACTTCCTGAAATCCCAGGGAATTCACGGCCATGCCCCACAGCAGGTCATGGGGGCCGATGGTGAGGTATTTCAGATGAATGTCTTCGTTCATAACGCAGAGTTTTACACAACAATACGAAATCTTTGGCAATAATCAAAGTTTTGATGGCATAATGTGAATTGACTTCTTGAATATTAAAGGGTATCTTTGCGAGTGACAGACACTAAAACAAATCCGATATGAAAGACGCCCAAATTCTCCAAGCCTATGAAATAGCCAAAGAGCGCTATGCGGCCCTTGGCGTAGACACCGACAAAGCCATTGCCCAGCTGCAAAAGCAGCAGATTTCCCTGCACTGCTGGCAAACCGACGACGTCATTGGCTTTGAAAGCAAGGACGGCCTGTCCGGCGGCATCCAGACCACCGGCAACTATCC
>CAMOKK010000045.1 GCA_946617545.1 uncultured Bacteroidales bacterium
GGGACACCTCACGCACCCGGGGCCGTTAACGCTCGAAGGGATTTCCTGCCGGAGCACCGCTCACCACCCAGCGGAGGGCGTTCACAAAAAGCAGGTTCTGCGTGGCGTCAGAGAAACACTCGTCACCGTGGCCCATGTTGATATACACCATCCGGTAGCGGGTGTTGGTCCAAACCACAGGGAAATCTCCGCCAAAAACCACGTCCTTAAGGCCCATGGGGAAGTTCTTGGGAGAGAGCGAGGCGATGATTTCAATGTCCGGGTTCTGTCTGGGGTCCGGCTGCCACTGGTAGAATTCGCTGGCGGGGCACACGAACTCCTGCGGCAGGTTGCGGGTGACGGCATGCTTTTCCACCTCCACCAAGGCCGGTTGCGGGGGCCAGGTGTTGCACAGGAAGCGGACGCCGCCCAGGAAAGTCCGGAACCAGTCCCAACCGGTGGAGAGGTCGTTGTAGCCGGCGGCGTGAAAGCCCAGCCAGCCGCCTCCGTTTTCCATGTAGGCCTCGAAGCGAGCCCGCTCGGAGGGGCTGCCCGGCGCCACGTCCGGCATGATGATGACATCGTATTGGGAAAGGTCTCCCTTGCCGGTGAGGGTGGTATCGGCCTCCAGTATCCAGCCATCCCCCACCGTGAGTTTCCGGAAGAAGTCGATGGCCTGGTGGGAGAACTGCCGGTGCGCCTCTTCCACGGCGTCGGAGTAATAGAGCAGGGCCTTGAAACGGGGCTGCGCACCGGCATAGCTGGCCGGACGCACGGCGGTGGCGGAGACAAAACGCCGGCCCTTCTGCCCGCAGGAGAGCAGCAGAATGAACAGGAAGGTGAAAAGGAGCGGTTTTCTCATAATGCAGTCAAAGGTAGTTATTTTATGGAAATTTATCTACTTTTGTACTATGAAACCCGAAGAGATTCTAAATGAAGCGCTCCGCACGCTCAAAGAAGGCGGAACCATCCTCTATCCCACGGACACTGTCTGGGGCCTGGGCTGCGATGCCACCAACCCCGAAGCCGTGTCCCGCATCTTTGAAATCAAGCAAAGGGCCGATTCCAAGTCCCTGGTGCTCCTGGCCAGTGACCTGGACATGGTGGCCAAGTATGTGCGGGAGATTCCGTCCATCGCCATCGACCTGGTGGAGGTGAACGACGCCCCCATGACCATCATCTATCCCGAGGCCCAGGCCGGGGAGCCCGGCGCTCCCGGAGACCGCTGGCACCTGGCCCACAACACCGTGGCCGAAGACGGCTCCGTGGGCATCCGCATCCCGCTCATGGACTGGTGCAGGCAGCTGGTCTATAAACTGGGCCGGCCCATTGTGAGCACATCGGCCAATATTTCCGGAGAGCCCACGCCGCAGCGCTTCTCGGACATTCCGCAGGAAATCAAGGACGCCGTGGACTTTGTGGTCCCCCCGTCTGTAGATACCCAGAGCACCGGCAAAGCCTCGCAGATTCTCAAGGTGGGCCTGAGGGGAGAAATCGAAATCATCCGAAAGTAATATGGATATCAGAATAGGAAACGGATACGACGTACACGCCCTGGCCCCGGACCTTCCCATGTGGCTGGGCGGCATCCAGATACCCTCTCCCACGGGCTTCGTGGCCCATTCGGACGGGGATGTGGCCATCCACGCACTTTGTGACGCCCTGTTGGGCTGCCTGGCGCTGGGGGACATCGGGCATCTTTTCCCCGATACGTCCGATGAGTGGAAGGGCGTGGACTCCAAGATTCTGCTGCGGAAGGTGATGGAAATTATTGCCGCCAATGGCTACCGCGTGGGAAACGTGGACATCACCATCGCCTTGCAGAAACCCAAGCTGGCGCCGCACATTGCCGCCATGCGTGCCACCCTAGCCCCTCTTCTGGGCGTAAGTGAAGACTGCGTGTCCGTCAAGGCCACCACCACCGAGCGGCTGGGCTTCGTAGGCCGCTGCGAAGGCTGCGAGGTCTGGGCCACGGCGCTCATTATCCGGAAATAGCGGCTCCGGGTGTGTGCCCCTGTTTTACGGACACCTCACACGTTTACTTCCCGCGGGAGGTTTCGTAGTAGGTGGCCACGATGGGATTGTGGTCTGAGTAGGGGGCGGACAGCACCTCGAAGGAAACGGCTTCCAGCTCCGGAGGGTAGAGGATGTAGTCTATCCGCAGGAGGGGCCAGAGGGTGCGGTAGGTGGCGCCAAAACCCTTGCCGGCCTTCACGAAGGAGTCTTTGCGGCCGCGCTGGAGCCGGAAATAGGTGTAGGAGAGCGGGCTGTCGTTAAAGTCTCCCACGGCCAGGGAACGCACCGGCGCCTCCTCCATGCTGCGGAGCACGTGGGCTACCTGTTTGGGGCGGCTGGTGATGGAGCGCCGCATCTTGAGGCCGGTCTCTTCCATGAAAACGTCATTGCGGAAACCCTTTACCAGGGCGCTGGGAGAAATGTTGTAGCTCTCGAAATGGCAGTTGTAAATGCGTACGGTGGCACTGTCCAGCTTCACGTCCGTCCACACGGCCATGTTGGTGGATTTCTCGAAGACTTCCTTGCCGCGGCCCTCCACGCCCCGGCGGCTCAGGGTAAGGTTGCCCGCCCGGCCGCTCTTGCCGGTAAGAAGGTAGTAGTCGGCCTTGTAGCCGGGGAAATGCCGCCGCAGCCAGCGGTCCGGGTTCTCTCCGGAAGGAAGGTAAAACTCCTGCAGGCAGATGATGTCCGCATCCTGTTTCAGGAGAAAGGCGCAGACGGAATCGGCCATTTCCAAGCGGTCGGCCGACTTGTCTCCGTGGGCGAAGAGGCCCACATTATAGCTCACCACCTTCAGGGAAGGCTCCCCTTCCGGCTTTTTCCAGTGGGGCTGGTAGTATCGGCCTGCAAAGAAAAAGGACGGGAGCAGCACCGCCAGAAGGAGGCCGCGCATGGAAGAACGGCGTACAAGGGCCCACACAAACAGGCCGATGGTGACCACCAGCACCAGCGGATACAGCAGCCCAAAGAGGGTGAAGAACCAGGCCTTGGCCGGGTCCACAATCACGGAAACATAGGCCAGCACCAGCAGCGCCGACGCCAAAAGGCAGACGGTGCCAAAGGACAGCCGCGAGAGCCAGTGCCGTTTTTTCCGCTCTGCCATGCTCAATAAATCTGCCGGGTCTTGCGCCAGTAGCGGATGAGCAGCCAGCCGAAGAGGGCGCCGCCCAAGTGCGCAAAGTGGGCCACACCCATCTGGGTGCCGGTAATGCCCGTTACCAGTTCTATGCCGATAAAGATAATCACCCACCACTTGGCATCCAGCGTGACGGGCGGGAAAATCAGGGTGAGCCGGGCCTGGGGGTACAGCATGGCAAAGGCCACCAGCACGCCGTAAACGGCACCGGAGGCACCCAGCACGCCGGGCATGTGATTGTAGATGAGCTGGGCCGGAACGCCGGGGTTATCGGCCACAAGCTGCTGCGCCTGCCAGAATTCCACGCCCGTATGAAGCGCCGCGGCCCCGAAACCGGTAATCAGATAGAACCAGATGAACTTCTTAGTTCCCAGCACCCTTTCCACCACCATGCCGAACATCACCAGCGTATACATGTTGAAGAAGATGTGCATCCAGCCGTCGTGCATGAACATGTGGGTGAGGGGCTGCCACCAGCGGAACTCCGTGGAGAGCGGGAAAGCCATGGAAAAAGTTCCCTTCATGAACACGGGGTTGATGAGGGTGGCGATGAACATGATTACGTTCACATAAAGGAGGTTCCGGGTTACCGGAGGAAGATTCTGCAAAAAGCCGTTCTGCGAAGCCATAGTCTAAAATTTCTTGTCCAGTTCCTCCAGGGGAACAATGGAGATGATACGTTTTCCGGCCGATGTAAACTCCGGATTCTCTGCCTGGAGCAGGGCGTCCACTAAGCGCTGGGCCTCCAATGGGGAGGTGACAGGGTCTCCGGTAGAGGCCCCCAGAAAGGCGAATTTCCGGGCCAGGGCCTGCTCCATCACGCCCGGAAGGCCGCCGTGGTCGTCCCTAAGAATCAAGAGAATGTCTCCGATGAGGGTTTCCACCTTCCCCTGCTGGGCGCTGTAGCCTTCCGGCACGCCGGACACCACCACGGTATCCGTGCCGAAGGGGACAATGTCAAAGCCCAGGCTTTTAAGCGTCCCCGCATGCTCCTGCAGCAGCAGGCAGGCCTCCACGCCCACCGTCACCTGCACGGGGAAAAGGGCCGCCTGCGACACGTGCTCACCGGCCGTGAGGGCCTTGAGGAAGCGGTCGTTCAGCAGCCGCTCCTGCGCCCGGCGGATGTTCACCACCATGAGCCCGCCGGCGCTCTGGGTAAGGATGTACTTCCCCTTCACCACCAGAATTTGCTGCGTGGGCAGCGTCCGGTCCTCGAACAAGGCCCCGTAATTGGGGTTGGGGTCTGTATAGCGGCGGGTATGGAACCCATCGGCCGATGCCGGGACTGCAGGGGCGGGGGCGACATCCCTCCCGGACTCGCCGGGCATCTGGTCGAAGGGATTGTAATTCCAGTCCACCCCGGCAGAGGGTACGGATGAGGGCCGATACTCCTCAAAGCGCGAGCTCATGACGGGAATCTCCCGGGCCTCGGGGTTGTCGAACTCGATGGAGCCGGCCACCCCCAGCTTGCCCAGGGCCTCCTTCACGGCGGCAAACACCGTCTGGAAGAGAATCTGGTCTTCTTCGAACTTGATTTCCGCTTTGGTGGGGTGGATGTTCACGTCCACGGTGGCGGGGTCCACGTCCAAGTAGATGAAATAGGACGGCGTGCTGCCCTCCGGCACCTGGTTTTCATAGGCCTTCATCACGGCCTTGTGCAGCAGGGGGCTGCGGAAGTATCGGCCGTTGACAAAGAAAAACTGGTTTCCCAGGGTTTTGCGGGCGCTCTCCGGCTTGCCGATATACCCTCGCAGCGAGGCAATGGTGGTTTGGGCCGATATGTCCACAAGCTCGCCGATAAGGGCGGGCCCCAGAAGGTCCTGGATGCGGAATTTGTGGCTTTGGGCGGGCTTCACCACATGGATGTCCTTGCCGTTGTGGGTAAGGGTAAAGGCCACGTCCTCCCGGGTGAGGGCCACACGCTGGAACTCCTCTACAATGTGGCGGAGCTCTACGTTGTCGCTTTTGAGGAACTTGCGGCGGGCGGGAATGTTGTAAAAGAGGTTCCTTACGGAAATGTTGGTGCCCGCGGGGCAGGAGACCTCCCGGGTGCCCTTGTTCTCGGAGGCCGCCATGGTCACTTCCACGCCCAGCTCTTCGGAAGCCATGCGGGTGCGGAGGGTCACCTCCGCCACGGCGGCGATGGAGGCCAGGGCCTCTCCGCGGAAGCCGAAGGTAAGGATGTGATGCAGGTCTTCGGCCGATGCCAGCTTGGAGGTGGCATGCCGCTCGAAGCACAGCACGGCGTCGTCCGGGCTCATGCCGCAGCCGTTGTCAATTACCTGGATGAGGGTGCGGCCGGCATCGGCCACCACCACTTTCACGTCCGTGGCGCCGGCATCTACCGCATTCTCCATGAGTTCCTTCACCACGGAAGCCGGCCTTTGGACCACCTCTCCCGCAGCTATCATGTCTGCGATATTCTTCGGTAGAATCTTCAGTTCCATATCGTTTTTTCCAGGGCCTATACCCTCTGAAACCCTCCGGGGCTTCGCCCCTCCGTCCCTCCCACCGCCCAAAGGGCAGCGGGCCCCTCCCAACAAGTTGGGATACATGCTTCTCCCCCTGTTGTCCCCCAGGGGACATCTGCCCTAAAGGGGTTGGGATACATGCTTCTCCCCCTGTTGTCCCCCAGGGGACATCTGCCCTAAAGGGGTGCGGCCGAGGGTGGCCACAGGTTTCAGAGGGTATAGGCCCTTCCAAAAAATTACAACATTTCAAAGAATTTGGCCATGAAAATGAGGACCACCACAATCAGGACCAGGGTTACGATGGTGATGATGGTGTGGGCGGCCTTCATGTCCGAGCGGGTTTTCATGTAGTTGCCGTTACGGAAAGCGCCTCGCAGGCTGCTGCCGGGCACATACTCTCCGCTTTCGCGGGCTTTCTCGTTGCTTCCGTCCACGTCGCCGAACATCTGGCGCCGCTTCTCCTCCTCGGGGTCGTAGTAGCGGGGCTTGTAGTTGAATACGCGGTGCGGCTGATTGCCGAAAAAACCAAAGTTGAACAGACTGGCCATAACGCAATTCTTTAGTCTACAAATGTACCAAAAAAAGCCATATTTCACAATAAAACATGAGGTTTGCAACCGGGTTGCACGGACGATGCGCTACCTTTGCATCAGTTAAAACCCTGCAAGCATGGAAAAAGAACATATCCACCAGCATGAATGTGAGTGCCATAAGCACCACCATCACGAACACCACGGTCACGGCCATGAGCACCATCATCACGAGGAAGGGGAGCACCGGGGCGTAAAGATTCTGGTGGCCGCCGCGCTGCTTGCGGTGGCCGTCATCATCGAGAAAAAGACCGACTGGACCACCTGGCAGTACCTTCTGCTGTACCTCATCCCCTATCTGATAGTGGGCTGGGACACCCTCAAGGAGGCGGCCGAAGGGCTTGTGAAAGGCGAGGCCCTCAGCGAAGACTTCCTCATGAGCATCGCCACGCTGGGCGCACTGAGCATCGGCTTCATGCCCGGAGCGGAGACCCAGTTCCCGGAGGCCGTCTTTGTGATGCTGTTCTTCCAGGTGGGAGAATGGTTTGAAGAAAAGGCCGAAGGAAACAGCCGCAAGTCCATATCTCACCTGATGGACATCCGGCCCGACACCGCCCACGTGGAGCGGGGCGGCAAGTTGGAAACCGTACACCCGGAGGAAGTGGAGCCCGGAGAGACCATCCTGATCCAGCCCGGCGAGAAAGTGCCCATGGACGGCATTGTACTGCAGGGTAACTCCAGTTTGGACACCATAGCCCTTACCGGCGAAAGTGTCCCCCGCAGCATCCGCGAGGGCGACGAAATCCTCTCCGGTTGCGTGAATTTGAGCGGCGTGCTCAAGGTGAAGACCACCAAGGCCTTCGGCGAGTCCACCGCCGCCAAAATCCTGGACCTGGTGGAAAATGCCGCATCGGCCAAATCCAAGAGCGAAAGCTTCATTACGCGCTTCGCAAAAGTATATACCCCCATTGTGGTGGCCCTGGCCGTGCTGGTAGCCGTTGTGCCGGGCCTTATCAGCGGAGAATGGGCCACGTGGATTTACCGCGGCCTCATGTTCCTGGTGGTCTCCTGCCCCTGCGCCCTGGTGATTTCCGTGCCGCTCACCTTCTTTGGCGGCCTGGGCGGAGCCTCCCGCAAGGGTATCCTCATCAAGGGTTCCAACTTGATAGACACCCTGGCCAAGGTGAATACCGTGGTCTTTGACAAGACCGGAACCCTCACCGAGGGCGTGTTTGAAGTAACGGCCGTACATCCGGAAGTAATTGACCAGAAGGAACTTCTACACTTGGCCGCCCACGTGGAGCGCCATTCCACCCATCCTATTGCCATGGCCTTGAGGAACGCTTATCCGGATGAGGCCGATGACTGCCGCGTGGAAGACATCCAGGAAACCGCCGGTCACGGCATCATCGCCACGGTGAACGGGAAGAAGGTGGCCGTGGGCAATTCCAAGCTGATGGAAAAGCTGGGCGCCGCCTGGCATCCTTGCGAGCAGGAAGGCACCATCATCCACGTGGCCATCGACGGCATTTACGCCGGCCATGTAGTCATATCGGACCGCATCAAGGCCGATTCCGCCCAGGCCATCGAAGCCCTCCACAAGGAAGGCGTCCGGAAAACCGTCATGCTCACCGGAGACCAGCAGAGCGTGGCCGCAGCGGTGGCATCGGCCCTTAAAATAGACGAATTCCATGCCCAGCTGCTTCCGGCCGACAAAGTGGCCCAGGTGGAAAATCTCCTGAAGGAAGGCACCCTGGCCTTCGTGGGAGACGGTATCAACGACGCGCCCGTCCTCACCCGGGCCGATGTGGGCATCGCCATGGGCGCCCTGGGCTCCGACGCCGCCATCGAAGCGGCCGACGTGGTCCTGATGGACGACAAGCCCTCCAAGATTGCCCAGGCCATCCGCACCGCCCGCAAAACCATCCGCATTGCCAAGGAAAATATCATCTTCGCGATTGGCATCAAAGTGCTGGTACTGGTGCTGGCCGCCCTGGGCGTGGCTACCATGTGGATGGCAGTGTTTGCCGATGTAGGCGTCACCGTCCTGGCCGTTTTCAACGCCATGCGGGCGTTGAAGGCTTGACAACTAACCAGCTGATAATCATTGTGTTCCCGTACATTTCTCGTTCAATTTTTGAACGAGAAATGTACTACAAGTTTATGACAGTCAACAAGTTAGCTGTCAAGGGCAGAAAGACAGATAGACGGCGGCGGCGGCGGTGACGGCAGCGGTTTCGGTGCGGAGCCGCGAAGGGCCCAGGTGTACGGGAATGTAGCCGCTGCGCAAGGCAAGGGCCGCTTCTTCCGGAGAGAAATCCCCTTCCGGGCCGATAAGCACCGTCACATCCGTACCCCGGAAGGAAGAGAGCGCCTCCTTGATGCTGGTGCGGGGGTGCTCCTGGTCCTCGAAGCAGTAGGCGATGAGCCGGAGAGATTCTTCGCTTCGCTCAGAATGACAAGAGGCGTCAGATTGACAGGAGGAATCGGCAAGGAAGGATTTCACGCTTACGGGCTCGGTGATTTCCGGAATGCGGGCCTTGAGGGACTGTTTGGTGGCCGACAGGGCTATCCGCTGCGCCCGCTCCGTCTTATAGACCTTCCGTTCCGAGCGCTCGCCGATAAGCGGCACAATGCGGTCTATGCCTATCTCGGTGGCCTTTTCCACAAACCACTCGAAGCGGTCGTTGTTCTTGGTGGGGCAGCAGCCGACGGTTAGACGGTAGGGATGGGCGCCCCAATCGGCCTGCCTTTCCAGGATGGCAGCCTCCGCGCCGCGGGGATTGTCGTCCGTCAGGCGGCAGGTGAGCAGCGTGCCTTCCCCGTCAATCACGTGGATGGTATCCCCCACGCGATGCCGCAGCACCCGCACGCAGTGGGCGCTTTCATCGGCATCCAGTCGGCACGATGCCGCATCAAAATCGTTGGTATAAAATAGTTCCATCCCTGCAAAATTACACTTTTCCGTCCTATATTGCAACAGCTTGGCAACTAAACGCCTCTGCCACAGCCGCTTATACACTATTCCTCGTTCAAAAAA
>CAMOKK010000046.1 GCA_946617545.1 uncultured Bacteroidales bacterium
CCCATGTGTTCCCCGGCGGAAGCGACCGCAACATGCATCCCAACAACGGTTATCCAGGCGGCGACGCCTCCCAGACCGGTTTCCGCTTCGGCGGCAAGTTCTACTGGAAACAGTTCTACCGTGACCTCCAGAACGGCGCCCAGGCCATCTACGTGGGCATGTTTGACGAAATAGACGAAGGAACGGCCATCTTCAAGCAGCTGTGCGTAGGGGATGTCCCCTCCAATGTGGCTTACAAGAAGTCCTCCGTCCCTTCATCCTTCGACTACACCACTGACGACGACTACTGGGTAACGTATTACAAGAATGGCAATTACCGGATGAACGGGAGTGAGCAGACTTCTTCCGATGTCCAGTGGAGCCAGTTGGCCTCCACGTTGGCCATCCAGTTTCAGGGCATTGACAGAGGAAAGGGTACTGACTACTATCTCTGGCTAACCGGACAGGCCCGCAAGATGATGAGGGCCGAGATTAAACTCACCGGGGAGATCCCTTCCCGCTAACGAACGAAGACTATGACTGTGAAAAAGACGATAACGCTTCTGGCCGTTCTGGCGGCGGCATCCATGGCCTTGTCCTGTGCCTGCAATAAGACGCAGGACAAAGAAGAGGTGGTGGAGCTCCAGATGCCCGGCAATCCCTTCATTACCAGCCTGTACCTGGCCGATCCATCGGCCCATGTATGGCAGGACGGCCGCCTGTACGTATATCCGTCCCATGACAACGAGCCGCCCCGCGGCTGTGACCTCATGGACGGCTACCATGTCTTCTCTACGGACGACATGGTCCACTGGACCGACCACGGCGAGTTCCTCCACTCCAGGGATGTGACCTGGGGAAGGGAGGAAGGAGGCTTCATGTGGGCTCCCGACGCCGCTTACAAGGACGGCAAGTATTACTACTATTTTCCTCATCCCAGCGGTTCTGACTGGAATAGCACCTGGAAAGTGGGCGTTGGCGTTTCCGACAAACCCACCATGGAAAACCTACAGCAACTGGGCTACATCGAGGGCCTCGGAGACGCTTTCTCCATGATAGACCCCTGCGTCTTTGTGGACGATGACGGCCAGGCCTACTTCTACTATGGCGGCGGCGGCCGCATGATAGGCGCGAAGCTCAAGGATAACATGCATGAGATTGACGGCGAGATTCAGGCCATGACCGGCATGAAAGACTATCATGAGGGGCCGTGGGTTTTCAAGAACGGAAGTAAGTACTACCTCATGTATGCCGACAACCATGTGGAACCCGGAAACCGCGGGGCGAACCAGCTCCGTTACTGCTGGAGCGACTCCCCTCTGGGCCCGTGGGAGTACAAGGGGATAATCCTGAAGCCCACTGACTGCGACACTTCCCACGGAAGCATTGTGAAGTACAAGGGACAGTGGTACCTTTTCTATCACAACTGCTCCATTTCCCATCAGGGTGTCCTGCGTTCCCTCTGCGTAGACAAGCTCTACTTCAATGAAGACGGAACCATACGTGAGGTTCAGCAAACTTTGGCTAAATGAGAAAACTAGTTTCATTGCTTTTATTGGGTTGGTTGGCAGGTTCCGCCGCTTTTGCGGTGGAACCTGTTAAATCAACAATCAGCTACGATTCCTACGACGGCCTTGTAATGGCCGGCTACCAGGGCTGGTTCAACGCACCCGGAGACGGTGCCGGACGCGGATGGCACCACTATGAACGGGAAGGCCGTTTTGAGCCCGGGTGGTGTACAATAGACCTTTGGCCGGAGGTCTCCGAGTACCCGGACCTCTATGATACCGCTTTCACTTTCGAAGACGGCACCGTGGCCAGGGTCCCGTCGTCACACGACTACTCCACCGTAGACACCCACTTCCGCTGGATGCAGGAGTACGGCCTTGACGGCGTTTTCATGCAGCGTTTCCTTGCCGAAATAGCCAATCCTTCCGGCATGGAGCATTTCTCCACGGTACTTTCAAACGCAATGGAATGTGCCAACCGTTACAGCCGCGCCATTGCCGTCATGTACGACCTAAGCGGCATGCCGGCAGACGGTCCGGAACTACTCCTTTCAGATATAGATGCCATTGCGGCCCGCCACCATCTCTTTGACCATGAGGCCAATCCGTCGTACCTCTACCACAATGGAAAGCCGCTTGTGGCGGTTTGGGGCGTAGGATTCAACGACAACCGGCGCTATGGTTACGACGAAGCATCCAGAATAATCGAAGGCCTTAGGGAAAGGGGCTACAGCATTCTCATAGGCGTTCCCACCCACTGGAGGGAACTGAGGGCCGACACCCTCCCCGACAAACGCCTTCACGCCCTCATCGGCCGCTGTGACATTGTAATGCCCTGGTTTGTGGGCCGATATACGGAGTTCACATACCCGCAGTACCATAACCTTATCAAGGCCGACATTCGCTGGTGCAAAAAGCACAAGGTGGATTATGCGCCGCTTTGCTTCCCCGGTTTCTCCTGGGCCAACATGATGCGTCACGGGAAAGGGCTCCAGATTCCGCGTCAGGGTGGCGCTTTCTTCCAGGCGCAGCTGGATTTCTGCGTTTTGGCCGGGGCCAGGATGCTGTACATAGCCATGTTTGACGAGATAGATGAAGGGACGGCCATCTTCAAAATTGCCCGGAAAGTACCGGTCCCTGCCCCAAGAAGCGAGTTTGTTCCCCTGGATGAAGGCGTTCCGTCGGACCGCTATCTTCGGCAGGTCGGAGAAGTTTCCCGGCGGCTCAAGCTTTCGAAGTGATTATTCTCTCATTGTCAAGGTACAAGATTCTTTTTTAATTTGTATTTTTGTACCATGTCCTTGAAAAAAGCGATACTTGCCTTGCAGGCAATTCTTCTTTCTGCAGTCCTTGTGGCCCAGCCTCTGGACTACGGACTTTCCGTGGTGGCATATCCTTCCCCACAGGAACTGCATACGGGCATGGCCCTGGAAGGCGGCCGCCCCATTCCCCTGAAGGGTAAAACCCTGGAGATGTCCTTCGACGTATACAACCGCCGTGACAATGTGTTCGGCTGCGTGTTCCGCATTCTTACGGACAAAGGGGAGAATGTGGACCTTATGTACACCGCGGATTTAAAGGACGTCCGCCAGCCTATCCTGGTTACGGGAACGGAGGTTCATACGCTTGTGAATCCCATCCGTACGGATGAATGGATTCACGTTTCAATTTCCCTCAACCCCCGGGACGGCCAGCTGGAACTGGATTACGGAGGAGAACTCATGAAGGTGAGGGACGCAGGCACCAAAGGGGCCCAGTCGTTCCGCATAGCCTTCGGCCTGTGCCCGTTTGCCGGTTATGTCCTCTCGGACGTCGCTTCCGTAGACCTTCGGGACATCCGGATCTCAAGGGGCGGAAAACCGCTGAGGCACTGGGCGCTTGCCCGGCATGCCGGAAACAGCTGTTATGACGAACTCGCAGGAGCGCCGGCGTCGGTGAGCAATCCGGTCTGGATAATAGACAATTACGCCTCTTTCCGGCCTGTCTTTTCACACAGTTTCACGTCCACGCCGTCTGTTACCTTCGACGACGACGCCACCTTCTATATGTCTGCGCCCGGGGAGCCTATCCACGTGTTCCACACAGACGGGAGGTCTCCCGAAGAGATTCAGATAAAAGGCGGCCAGAATCCGGCCAACTACCCCAACCAGCTGTTCTATGTTGCCGGCGGGCACAACTGGCTCACCGCATACAACCTGGACGAAGACCTTTTTTCGACCTTCGATTTTTCGACGGGCCGATGGGACAACGACGTAGTTCCCACGCGTGACCACTACTACTGGAACAACACCAACGCCTGGGAGCCGCGCATCCACGCCCTCTATTCTTTCGGCGGATACGGGCATTATCATTACAGGAACGAGCTTGTGGTGAGCTACCTTGAAGACAAGGAGAAAAACACCCGGGTGACAATAGATGACATCACTCCGCGCTATGCGGTCACTTCATACATCGTGGACAGCCTCCTGTATGTTTTCGGCGGCCGCGGAAACCCTTCCGGAAAGCAGGAACTCTCTCCCAAGAATTACTACGACCTTTACACCATCAACACCCGAACCTTCGAGGTTAAAAAGCTCTGGGACCTCGGCAGTTCTCCTTTCGGGGATTTCTTTTCTGGGGAGAATTTCGTGTACAACTGGTCAAACGGAGACTTCTACATGCTGTCCAACCTTGACGGTTTCACGCTCCTGAAGCTTCGGCCGGAGTCTCCGGGAATCGAGAAGATGTCCCTTCCCATCCCGCCAAAGCGCAATGCCCAGTATACTTACGTGAATATCTGGCACAGCTACAGCAAGGAGAAGATTTACGCCCTCATCCTTCAGTCTCAGGTAGACCAGCGCACGGATGTGGATGTGTACGAGATTAACTATCCGCCCGTTCCCGTAAGTGAAGTCCTGCAGGAGGAAAAGCCTCAGGCAGCAAGCCGCCTTCCCCGGAATTTCTGGTGGTACATGGCCCTGGCACTGCTTCTCCTTGTCCTTGTTGGCGGAAACGTGTATTCCCTTGTGAAGCTTCGCAGCCGAAAGTCCCTTTCCTCTCATGAGGCCGACCACCCTGAAGAAGATGAGCCGCGCTACTATGACTTCTCCCGCTCCAGCGTCAATTTCTTTGGCGGGTTCCATGTGACAGACCGCAGCGGCACGGATATTACCGCCCAGTTCACTCCCACCCTGAAGTCGCTTCTTGCCCTGCTGGTGCTTTACACGGACCGCTCCGGAGGCATTGCGTCCCATAAGATCAACAGCCTGCTGTGGTCTTACAAGATGGACGACACCGCCAACAACAACCGTAACGTGTACATGTCAAAGCTGCGTGCCATCCTTGAAGAGGTGGGTGACATCCGCATCCAGAATTCCAACAGGCTCTGGAGCATCGAATTCGGCCCGGGTTCAATCTGCGACTATCTTGAGGCTGCCAGGCTTTTCAAGGAAGGAACCGGAGAAGAAGATGTAGACCGCCTTCTGGAACTGTTCCTGAGGGGGCCTGTGCTGCCCAATACAGAGCAGGACTGGATAGATGATTTCAAGAGCTCCTTCTCTTCTTCGGCCATTGATTTCCTCAGCCGTCAGCTTTCCAGGACAGACCTTTCGGACCGCACCCTCCTGAAAGCGGCCGATACCATCCTCCAGCACGATTTTCTCAGCGAGGATGCCCTGAAGGCCAAAGTAAGGATTCTTGTGCGCCAGTCCAAGCCCGGCCTTGCCAAAACCATCTACGACAACTTCTGCAAGGAATACCGCAAGTCCCTTGGAATAGATTACGGCATCTCCTTCAAGGAACTCATCAGTTAAAATCTTCCCGGTTGATTTTGTGGTCAAGCCAGTCCAGGCGCTCCAGGTAGAAGCGTTTCAGAAAGTCGTATTCTTCCCGGTAGGTCGGGAAGAAGTAATAGTTCGGCCACACCTTTACGCCAAGGATGGGCCAGCGCTCAAAGTTTCGGTTTTCGGCTCCGTCCATGAGGGCAAGCTGACGGTCCAGGAACTCCGGGACTTTACGTAATTCCGGAAGGAGCTGGTTCCAGCGGTCTTTCACGGCGGCCTTGAAGTCGGGGTCGTGGAAAAGCTGGTTGTACCACTTCACGTAGCGCATCTGCCAGCCGTCCGGCTTCTCGAAATTGGTGTAGTCGCAGTTTCCGAGGGTGATGTCAAAGTCCCAGACGTGGTACATCTCCAGGGGCTTCCCTTTCTCTTTGGTGAGGTAGGTGCTCTTGCGCACATTTCCGTCGGGGTTCTTGGTGATTTCCTGGATAATGTAGTAGTTGATGAAGGAAGGGATGTCTATGTAGGCGCGGTAGTCCCTGTTGTCCGACCCCTGCACCTTTTCCAGGGCCTTTTCAAAGCCGTCGAACCAGTCTTTCACGTACTTCTGCTGGGCTTCGGTGGGCCGTTCGGGCTCGTGGAACATGACGGGGGTGTCCCATACCGTCTTGAAGCATACGGGTTCGTCCATAGCTTCTTCTATTTCCAGGTAATAGCCCCCTTCCAGGGTGTTTTCGTCGGCCACTTCTATGTTTACGCGGTGGCCGGCCACTTCCTTGTGGTCGGAGAACGTGTAAACGCCCTCATACTCCTCGTTGAGGTATACTTCCACGCTGAGCATGTCGGGGGTCCAGGACATGCCGCAAATCCGGGACACTTCCATGGCCATGATGTTCCTGAGGAGGGTTTTGTCCGAGTAGTTGGCAAGAAGGATCCAGTCTTTGTTGCTCCACCGGCCGAAAACAGCGACGTCGTCGTCAAGCTTTATCCGGTAAGGCTTCTTGGGCATGCCCCAGGTGGTGTTGCCGCGTCCCCTTATGCGCCCGGTGATTTCAACCAAGGACTGCTCAGAGTAAAAGGCCGAAGGGTCTGAGAACGTGAATTTTGCCTTTACCCATTCCTGCTTGCTCTCAATAGGGCCTTCCGCTTCAATGTACACGGTTGGAATCCTGTAATCCCCGGGGATTTCCTTTTGGTGGAGAGGGTCTGTCCACTTTGGAGGCTCGGGCTCGGGTTCGGGTTCCGGTTCCGGTGTGGGCTTTTCAGTACCCTCCGGAGGCGTTTCCCTCTGGATTGCCGGAGGGATTACTTCGTCTTTTTCGCATGAAAGGACTGCAAGAAATGCGGCCAGTATGAAAGATGCTTTTTTCATATTCATGGCAAAAATAACATTGTTCCCTTAATAAACGCTTAATATGGGAGTGGCAAATGATATTAATCTTGAAATTAAGGAGTTTTTAAGCAGATGTTGCTATATTTGCATTATATGAAAAAACAGATTCTGCTCCTTCTTTTGCTGGCCTCATGTACCGTACGGCCGGCCGCCGTGGTTCCTTCACTGGAATATCACAATCCAATCATCCCCGGATTTCACCCGGATCCTTCCGTGTGCCGTGCGGGGGATGATTATTACATAGTGAATTCCTCCTTCCAGTATTTCCCGGGCGTTCCGGTGTACCATAGCCGTGACCTTGCCAATTGGGAGCTCATAGGAAACGCCCTGGACCGTGAGTCCCAGCTGCCTCTACGGCAGTCCGGGTCCTGGTCCGGCATATACGCCACCACCATACGGTATCATAAGGGGCTGTTTTATATGATAACCACCAACACCACAATCGGCAAGAATTTCTACGTGACGGCTGAAAATCCAGCCGGGCCGTGGTCGGAGCCAATTTATCTGGATCAGGCCGGGATAGACCCTTCCTTTCTCTTTGAAGACGGCAAATGCTACTTTGTGAGTAACCCCGGCGGGCAGATAACCCTCTGCGAGATAGACCCTGCCACCGGGGAGCAGCTTACCCCTTCCCGTCCCATCTGGAACGGCATGGGAGGTCGTTTCCCGGAGGGCCCGCACATCTACAGGATAGGGAAATGGTACTATCTTCTTATCTCCGAGGGCGGCACGGAACTGGCCCATTCGCTCACCGTGGCCCGTAGCCGAAGCCCTTACGGCCCTTATGAGGCGTGCCCTCACAACCCCATCCTCACCCATTGCAGCCATGCCGCAGAGAATAACCAGATTCAGGGAACAGGGCATGGGGACTTTGTCCAGGCTCCCGACGACTCATGGTGGGTGGTTTTCCTTGCATACCGCAATTTCGGGGGCAGTTATCACCATCTGGGCCGGGAGACATTCCTTGCCCCGGTCACTTGGGAAAAGGGCTGGCCCGTGGTAAATGGGGGCAAGCCCATTACAAGCGGTACGGTTCCGTTCCCGGAGGTCGAAAGGGAATACGCCTTTGATGCGCCTCTCGGCCCGGAATGGATCTACATCCAGAATCCGGACTCTACCCGTTATTCCGTCGGGGACGGCTGTCTTCGGCTTGAAGGAGGCTCGTCTCTTTCGGCCAACGACCATCCCACCTTTGTCGGCGTAAGGCAAGAGGGCGAGAAACTGGAGGCTTCGGCCCATGTGAAAATAGAGTCGGACGGCATGGCGGGAATCTCCCTGTACCAGATAAGTGACGGTCATGCCGAACTTTCCCTTGTCCGAAGCGGCGGCCGCGTGCGTGCTGCGGTGCGGTATACCATCAAGAGCATAGACCATGAGGCGGCGTCGGTGACGCTTCCGGGGGCGTCGGCCTGGCTTAAAATAACTTCCGACGGCAACCTTTACAAGTTCTATGTTTCCGCAAACGGAAAGGATTGGCAGTATCTGGACGCCATCAGCTGCCAGCTCCTGAGCACGGAGGTTGTGGGAGGCTTTACGGGTGTCGTGGTGGGGCTTTATGCCCAGGAGGCTTCGGCCGAAGTATCTTCATTCAGCATCAAGTCATGAAAAGACTCATAACTGTCATATTCATTGCCCTGGCGCTGGTTCCCGCCTTTGCGCAGTACGTTCCATCCCCGGAAAACCTGGAGGCCCGCAAGGCCTTCAAGGAGCGCCGGCTTGGCATTTTCCTCCACTGGGGTATCTACAGCGCCTATGCGCAAGGGAAGTGGTATCTCTCGGAGCACAAACTGGATTCCACGGCCTACATGGCTGCCGCTGGAGGCTTCTGTCCCTCAAAGTTTGACGCCGATGCCTGGGCGCAGGCCTTTGCCGATGCCGGGGCCGGGTACGTAACCCTGACGTCCCGTCATCACGACGGTTTTTCCATGTACGGAACCCGTGAGAGCGCTTTCAACATAGTGGACGGCACTCCCTTCGGCCGGGATCCTCTTGCCGAACTTACCGCCGCCGTGAAGGCCCGCGGGATGCGCATGCAGTACTACTATTCCCTCATAGACTGGATTCGCCCGGACTATCCAAAGGGCAGCAGCGGCATCCAGAAAGACTCCCTGAAGGCATCCTAGGCCATTATCTGGAGTTTGAGAAGGCCCAGATACGGGAGCTTATGGCCCTTAAGCCCGGTGCCATGTGGTTTGACGGCCTTTGGGACCAGCCCGGTGGCTTTGACTGGCGCGTGACGGAGCTTTATGAGCTCATACATTCCATAGACCCCGCCTGTCTCGTGGGCAACAATCACCATCACGCCCCGATTGACGGAGAGGACTTCCAGATGTTCGAGAAAGACCTCCCCGGAGAGAACCAGGGTGGTTTCAGCGCCGGTGCTCCAATATCGGCCCTGCTGCCCGTCCCCGGTATCACGCTGTATGCGGTCACCAAGGCTTATCTGCGCAGCTTCGGCCGTTCGCTGTCTTACGAGCTGCGCCCGTACGGGGTAG
>CAMOKK010000047.1 GCA_946617545.1 uncultured Bacteroidales bacterium
AGTATCAATCATGGGGACAATTTCATTGTTCCCATGATCGACGCCCGCCGCATGGAGGTTTACACCGCCGTTTATTCTGCTGAAGGTGAGCGCCTTACGCCGGTAGAAGCTAAAATCATCGGCCCGGAGTCCTTTGCCGATTATTTAGACAGGGGAGAGGTGCTTTTTGTGGGGGATGGTGCCCTTAAGTGCAAGGAAGTCATCGGCCATCCGAATGCCCGTTTCAAGGAAGCCTGGCCTTTGGCCCGAGACATGGCAAAACCGGCTCAGAAGGCCTTTGAAGAGGGAAAATTCGAAAATCTGGCGTATTTTGAGCCTTTCTACCTGAAGGATTTTGTTGCCACCGTTTCCAAGAAGAAACTGTGGGACATGGAGAAGTCTCAGGAATAGTCTTACTTATCAGGAAGCGAGGGAAAGCAGTTGCTTCATGTAGGGGAACACGAAATAGCCAAAGTCTTTGAGCGCTCCGTAGAGCAGGGATTCCTGCAATACGGGGCTTTTTACAAGCCCGAACTTGGCGTTGATGGTGTCAAAGAGGATAATGATGAGCCCGATGATGACGGCCGACGTGGCAATGGCCGATACCAGCCCCAGCACTTTGTTGAGCCAGCCAAGCGAGATGTTTTCTACCGCCGCCGTGAGGAGCTTGGCGAAAAAGAGGGTGATGAGCAGCACGGCCGCCAGTACCAGGGCAAAGCTCAGGATGTTCAGGAGCGTTTGGGAAACCTTGAGATAGTTTCCCAGCCAGGCGCCGGCCACGTCCGAGAACTTGAAGGCCAGGTATACACTGAGCACAATGCCCGCCAGCGTGATAATTTGTTCCAGAAAACCCTTGGACATACCCCGGATGATGCCGGGGATGAAGAGAAGGAGGATGACGATATCCAGCGTGTTCATAGCTTGCTGAAGTCAGTTAAAATGATTACCTTTGCAGATTAATAATAGTGTACAAAAATAGACAAAAAAATATGACATTCAAAGAATACAAGGGGCTGGATTTGACAGAATGTGGGAACGAAGTCCTGCAGAGGTGGAAATCGGAGCGTGCTTTCGAGCGTTCTATGGAGCTGCGTGAAGGTGCCCCGGAGTTTATTTTCTTTGAAGGTCCGCCCAGCGCCAACGGCATGCCCGGCATCCACCACGTGATGGCCCGTTCCATCAAGGACGCCATCTGCCGCTACAAGACGCAGACGGGTTACAAGGTAGCCCGCCGCGCCGGTTGGGACACCCACGGCCTCCCCGTAGAGCTGGGGGTGGAGAAGAAGCTGGGCATCACCAAGGCCGATATCGGCACCAAAGTATCCGTAGAGGAGTACAACGCCACCTGCCGCAAGGAGGTGATGAAATACACCAAGGAATGGGTGAACATGACCGAGCGCGTAGGATATTGGGTAGATATGAACGACCCTTACATCACCTACGACAACCGCTACATTGAAACCCTCTGGTACCTCCTCAAAAAAATTTACGACAAGGGCCTTCTTTACAAGGGATATACCATTCAGCCGTATTCTCCCACGGATGGAACGGGCCTGAGTTCCCATGAGCTCAACCAGCCCGGCTGTTATAAAGATGTGAGCGACACCACCGCCACCGTGCAGTTCCGGGTGGAAGGGGAGGATGACCTCTATTTCCTGGCCTGGACCACCACGCCCTGGACGCTGCCGTCCAACACGGCGCTGTGCGTGGGCCCCAACATCGACTATGTGAAGGTGCGCTCCGCCAATCCCTATACGGGCGCCCAGGCCACGTACATTGTGGCCGCCGCCCGCGTGGATGCCCTCTTCGGCCCCAAGGTGGAGCATGAGGTGCTTCCCGGCATCATCAAGGGCAGCGAACTGGTGGGCCTGCGCTACAAGCAGCTCATTCCCTGGTTCCGTCCGGACGGGGACGCTTTCCGCGTCATCTCCGGAGACTATGTCACCACGGACGAGGGTACCGGCATCGTACACATCGCCCCCACCTTCGGCGCAGACGACAAGCGCGTGGCCGCCGCCGCGGGAATTGGCGCGGTAATGCCCATAGACAAAGACGGCAATCCGCAGGCCCAGGTGGACCGCCAGGGCCGGTTCATGCGCATAGAAGACATGGACCCGGCCTATGCCGCCACGGTGGACCCTTCCTACAAGGAATATTCCGGCCGCTATGTGAAGGCCGGCTACAAGGAATACTTCGAGCATGTCCCCGAAGAGGGAACGTTGGACATTGACCTCTGCGTCATGATGAAGGCCGATGGCCGCGCCTTCAAGGTGCAGAAGCATGTCCACAGCTATCCCCACAGCTGGCGCACGGACCTTCCCGTGCTCTACTACCCGCTGGACAGCTGGTTCATCAAGGCATCGGCCGTGAAGGAGCAGATGGTGGCCCTGAACAAGGAAATTACCTGGAAACCCGCCTCCACCGGCACCGGACGCTTCGGCCAGTGGCTGGAGAACATCCAGGACTGGAACCTTTCCCGTTCCCGCTACTGGGGCACGCCGCTGCCCATCTGGCGCACGGAAGACGGCAAGGAAGAAATCTGCATCGGCTCCGTCAAAGAGCTGTACGAAGAAATCGAGAAGGCCGTCAAAGCCGGTGTCATGCCTTCCAACCCCCTGAAGGACAAAGGCTTCAATCCCGAAGACATGTCCTTGGAGAATTACAACCGGATAGACCTTCACCGCCCGTATGTGGATGCCATCTTCCTGGTATCGGCCTCCGGCAAGAAGATGGTCCGGGAGACGGACCTCATAGACGTGTGGTTCGACTCCGGCGCCATGCCTTACGCGCAGGAAGGCCTCCGCAACCTGGGTGGGCCCGGCTTCGGCGCCACGGCCGATTTCATTGCCGAGGGCGTGGACCAGACCCGCGGCTGGTTCTATACCCTGCATGCCATCCACACCATGATTTCCGGAACGCCCGCCTTCAAGAGGGTGATTTCCAACGGCCTGGTGCTGGACAAGAATGGAAACAAGATGTCCAAGCGCCTGGGCAACGCGGTTGACCCCTTCCAGGCTTTGGACACCTACGGGGCCGACGCCCTCCGCTGGTACATGCTCACCAACGCCGAGCCCTGGGACAACCTCAAGTTTGACGAGGGCGGCGTGGCCGATGTCCGCCGCAAGTTCTTCGGCACCCTTTACAATACCTACGCCTTCTTTGCCCGCTATGCCAATATTGACGGGTGGACGCCTTGTCATTCTGAGCGCGGCGAAGCATCTCTCAGCGAACTGGATCGCTGGATCCTGTCCCGTCTTAACACCGTCATCCGCGACGTGCGGGCGGCGTATGAAGATTATGATGTCAAGTCGGCCGGGCGTATCCTGGAATCCTTCGTCTGTGACGACGTATCCAACTGGTACGTGCGCCTGAACCGCTCCCGTTTCTGGGCCGGAGAGATGACGGAGGACAAGAAATCGGCCTATGAGACGCTGTACCGCGTCCTGGTGGACGTAGCCATCCTGGGTGCTCCCATCGCTCCTTTCTACATGGACCGCCTGTATACAGATTTGGTTCCGGGTGCGGAATCCGTACACTTTGTGTCCATGCCCCAGGCCGATGAGTCCGTGATGGACGCCGCCCTGGAAGAGCGCATGGCGCTGGCCCAGCTGGCCACCTCGCTCATCCTTGGCATCCGCAAGAAGGTGAACATTCCGGTGCGTCAGCCGCTGCAGAAGGTGATGATTCCCGTCATCTCCGAGAAGGTGCGCGCGGCCTTAGATGCCGTGAAAGACATTGTGCTGCCGGAGGTGAATGTGAAGGAGATGGAGTTTGTTGAGGATACCAGCGGCATCATGACGCTCAGAATCAAGCCCAACTTCAAGGTGCTGGGCAAGACGTATGGCGCCCGCATGAAAGAGATTGCCGCCGGCTTCGGCACCCTGGAGCAGCCCGTGATTGCGGCTATCCAGAAGGCCGAATCGGCTGGTGAAACCTATACCCTGAACCTCCCCGGAGGAGCGGTGGTGCTCAATCCCGGAGACTATGCCATTTCTTCCGAGGACGTGGAAGGCTGGCAGGTGGCCTCCGAGGGCTCCCTCACCGTGGCCTTGGACGTGGAAGTGACGCCCGAACTGCGCCGCGAAGGCCTGTCCCGCGAACTGGTGAACCGTATCCAGAACCTCCGCAAGAGCTCCGGCTTCGAGGTGACGGACCGCATCCATACCATGGTCTATTCCTCCGACAGGGCCCTTTCCGATGCCTTGGAGGTTTACGGAGACTATGTGAAATCCCAGACCCTTTCGCTTTCCATCGGCCTGGAGGCCTTTGAAAAGGCTCCCGCAGATGCGGCCGAGGTGGAGTGGACGGAAGGTACCATCAAGTTAACCATAAAGCGATAACGATATGGAAGAGAACAGCAAGACCCGCTATTCTGACGAGGAGCTCGAGGAGTTCCGCGGCATTATCAACGAGATGTTGGAGAAGGCTCGTACAGAGTACAACACCCTTCGGGAAGCCATGACCCACGCCGGTGGCAATGACATCCTGGATACCGCTCCTACCTTCAAGACGGTAGAGGACGACGGTGCCTTCCAGCTTTCCAAGGAAGAGGCCGGTGCGCTGGCCCAGCGTCAGTACAAGTTCATCCAGAATCTGGAAGCCGCCCTGGTGCGTATCGAGAACAAGACCTACGGCATCTGCCGCGTTACGGGCAAGCTTATTCCCAAGGAGCGCCTGCGTCTGGTCCCCCATGCTACTACTACGGTAGAGGGAAAGGCTATCCTGGAAAAGAACGGTAAAAAGTAATGGGCCGTCTTTCCAAAGGAAAGGGCCTGCTGCTTCTGGGGATCCTCTTGGTTGTGCTTGACCAGGTCATCAAAGTCCTGGTCAAGACTAACATGACCCTGGGAGAGAGCATCCCCGTGCTGGGAAACTGGTTCCAACTGCTCTTTGTGGAGAACAAGGGCATGGCCTTTGGCATGGCCTTCGGCGGGGTGGCAGGCAAGTATCTGCTCACGCTTTTCCGTGTGGTGCTCTTCGGGGTGCTGGTCTGGTGGATTTCCAAACTGCTGAAGCGGGGGACTGTCCCCACGGGCGTTCTGGTGGGCCTCACGCTCATTACCGCCGGTGCCTTCGGCAATATTGTAGACTGCCTCTTTTACGGGCTCATCTTCAGCGAGTCCACCTATAACACGGTGGCAACGCTGGGCTCCTATGCGCCCTTTATGCAGGGCAAAGTGGTGGACATGTTCTACTTCCCCCTCTGGACCTGGCCCAGTTGGGTTCCCGGCCTGGGAGGGCATATCTTCTTTGAGCCGGTATTCAACTTTGCCGACAGCTGCGTAACCGTGGGAGCCATTTATCTTATTCTCTTCCACTGGAAGTTTTTTGCGAAGGAATAAAAATTTGCTACCTTTGCATCCGCTTTTGGAGGTGTGGCCGAGTGGTCGATGGCGGCAGTCTTGAAAACTGTTGAGCTGAAAGGCTCCGGGGGTTCGAATCCCTCCGCCTCCGCTGCAGGGTGTACTTGTTCCCTGTTCGCTCCCGTCGGCGAGCGGTTTTTGGCGGAAACTCCTTTTTTCTGTATCTTTGTAAGATTAACAGAAGATTATCATGACCCAGCAGGAACAAATCCTTAAACCGCTGTTCGAGTCCTATACCGGCCAGCAATTGCAAGAGATTATGGAAATGCCCGCATCGGGCAGTAACCGCCGGTATTTCCGCCTGAGGGGCGGCAATCTGTCCATTATCGGCGTAATCGGCACCAACCTGCAGGAGAACCACAGCTTTATTACCATAGCCAGACACTTCAAGGAGAAGGGTCTCAAGGTGCCCACTGTCTTTGCCGTCAATGAGGACGAGAGCGCCTATATTCAGGAAGACCTGGGAGACCAGGTGCTGTACGGCATGGTGTCGCAGGGCCGGGAAAGCGGCCTGTACAGTTCCGTAGAGACGCAGCTGCTGAAAAAAGCCATCGAGCAGCTGCCCCGCCTGCAGTTCGTGGGCGCCCAGGGGCTGGACTGGAAGTGCTGCTACCCGCAGGAGGCCTTCGACGCCCGCATGATAGACTTCGACCTCAACTACTTCAAATACTGTTTCCTCAAGGCCACCGGCCTGGAATTCAACGAGGTTCTCCTCCAGGACGATTTTGAAAAGTTCAAGGAAGACCTGCTGCAGGAAGAAGACAATACCTTCATGTACCGGGACTTCCAGGCCCGCAATGTCATGATCAGGGACTCTGAGCCCTGGTTCATCGACTTCCAGGGAGGGCGGCGCGGCCCCATCTACTACGATGTGGCATCCTTCATCTGGCAGGCCCGTTCCCGCTTCCCGGAAGACCTCAAGCAGGAGCTTATCAAGACGTATCTGCGGGCCCTCCAGAACTATAAGAAAGTGGACGAGGCCCGGTTCATGGAGAGCCTGCGCCTCTTTGTGCTGTTCCGCACCCTCCAGGTATTGGGCGCCTATGGTTTCCGCGGATACTTTGAGAAAAAGCCGCACTTCCTGGCCAGCGTCCCCTATGCCCTGAGTAACCTCAGGAGCCTGCTACAGACGCCATTCATCGCTTATCCGTATATGAACGGGCTGCTGGAGAAGATGGCATCCATGCCGGAGCTCAATGAGATAGCCCAGGACCATCGGCTTTCCGTACATATCTACAGTTTCGCCTACAAGAAAGGCATTCCGGCCGACACCACCGGCAACGGCGGCGGCTACGTCTTTGACTGCCGCAGCGTGAACAATCCCGGCAAGTATGAGTACTACCGCCAGTTCAACGGAACAGACCCCGAGGTGATTAAATTCCTGGAAGACGACGGCGAGGTGACCACCTTCTTAGAGAGTGTCTACAACCTGGTGGACGCCCATGCCAAACGCTTTATCGAGCGCAAGTTCACCAACCTGCAGGTGTGTTTCGGCTGCACCGGCGGCCAGCACCGCTCCGTCTATTGTGCCGAACACCTGGCGCATCACCTGGCCCGCAAGTTTGACGTGAAAGTGACCGTCACCCACCGGGAACTCAACATAGAAAAAATGCTCTGAGAATGAAGGCGCTCATTTTTGCCGCCGGACTGGGCACCCGCCTGAGACCCCTTACGGACAGCCTTCCCAAGGCCCTGGTGCCCGTTGGCGGAGAGCCGCTCCTGCATCATGTCATCTGCAAACTCCGCGCTGCCGGCTACGACGAGCTGGTGGTGAACGTGCATCATTTCGCTTCCCAGGTTATCGACTACCTGTCTGCCCATGACTTCGGGGTTTCCATCCGGATTTCGGACGAATCGGCCCTTCTGAGGGAAACCGGCGGGGGTATTGCCTTTGCCCGAGGCCTCTTGGAGCCACTCGAGGGGCCCTTTTTGGTCCACAATGTGGACATCCTTTCCAACCTGGATTTGGCCTGGCTCCGGGAGCAGACCCGTCCGGAAGCCCTTGCCACGCTGGTGGTGAGTGAGCGTAAAACCAGCCGTTACCTTCTCTTCGGGGAGGATATGCGCCTGAAGGGCTGGACCAACGTTCAAACCGGGGAGGTCCGTTCCCCCTATCCCGCGGAGGAGCTGAAGCACTGCCGTGCTCTGGCTTTTTCCGGCATCCACAACCTCTCTCCGGCCATTTTCGACGCTTTCCGTGAGGCCGATATGCCCGAGCGTTTTCCCATCATGGACTTCTACATCCAAGCCTGCGGAAAGCACCCCATTTACGGAGTGGTTCCCAATAATCTTCAACTGGTGGATGTGGGCAAACTGGACACCCTGGCCGCGGCGGAGGAGTTTATTTCCTCAATCGGCCGATAGCATGCTCCAGGCTTTCTGAAGGCTCGATGATGTTGTAGTCGGCCCAGAAGTCCGGGTCCTCGAATTCCAGGGCCTTGTCGTTCAGATAATCCCGCGAATGGAAGCGTTCCTTGCGGGGAATGGGCGTTGCCGTAGGGTAGACATCCGTGATTACCAACTCGTTGATGGAAGTGTAATGGGTCTTGAACAGGCGCTTTCTCCAGTCGCAGTCAAAGCGGATGGTGGAACGGAAGTACTCCAGGCGCGTTTTCTCTCCCACGGTGCGATAATTCAGAATAATGCTGGCCTCCTTGGGGAAGAAGCGCAGGCCCATGGGCTTGGACACCAGGATGGCCCGGATGGCCTTTGCCTGGTCTTTCATGTCTAACGACGTTTCTATGCGCGTGAAGCAGAGCGTCTCCCGGTCGATGTACAGGGTGGCGTGATAAAGCGCATAATCCACCTGAACGTAAGGACTCGGCTCCATCTTGATGACAAACTGCACCCGGTCTCCGATATAGGTGGGCGCTTCCATGGAGAAGTTGTACAGGGCCATCTCCTCTTCCGTGAACAGAAGTTCCCGGTTCTTGAGGAAGTCACAGGTGATGGCCATGTTGGGGCCGCCCTGGGTTTTTACGCTGAGGGTATCCCGCTTGCGCTGGCTCACCAGCAGCCGGCTCTTTTCCAAGGCCGCTGCGTCTCGTCGGCCGCCATACTCATCCTTGAAAATACGGGCTACGGCCTCTGCCACATAAGTGTAACGGTTTCTTTTCTGCACCGTTTCCCGGTAAAAGCATTCCAGGAGCTCCGGCTCCGGGCAGTAAGTGACGTCGGCCTTTTCCAGGGCCGCCCGCACGATATCGGCCGGTTCTCCGGTAACGATGGAGGCTTCTTTCAAGGGAAGGGCTTCCCGTTGCAGCGCCACCTGCATATAGGCCGATGTGGCCTTCTGCGTGCGCTTCCGGTACCCCAGAAAGGAGAATTCCACCGTGCCGATGGGGGCGTCGCTCTTGAGGACGAACTCGCCGTCGGCATTGGTGACGGTGGCATGGTGGCGGCCCACGGCGGAAACGTGGACGGACTCCAGGGCCTTTCCGCTGCCGGCATCCCTTACCCGGCCCCGCACCAGATAGCCCAGGCGCAGGGAATCCGTCTGGGCGGCCAGCGTCCAGGACAGCAGAACTAACAAGATGGAACTCAATACCTTTCTCATTCTTTCACAAAGGTAGAAATAAATTTTCAAATAATTTTTGCGAAATCGAAGAAAAGATAGTACCTTTGCATTCCCCAATCACAGGGGCGTAGCTCAGCTGGTTTAGAGCGCTTCAGTCACATTGAAGAGGTCATC
>CAMOKK010000048.1 GCA_946617545.1 uncultured Bacteroidales bacterium
TATGCTGGCCGACGGCCTGGATAAATTCCTTTGCCGCCCTCTGCAAATCCGGGAGTCCGGCAATTTGAATCTGATGCTTCATAATGCAAAGATACTACAAATCCAGGATATTCCGGCGGTCCAGAAAGCGGTAGCTGGCGGCTTCGGAAAGGTGTTCCGGTGCAATGTGCTCGCTGCCTGCGAGGTCTGCGATGGTGCGGGCAATCTTGACGATGCGGGTATAGGCCCGGGCGCTCAGGCCCAGTTTGTCTATCAGCCTCTCCAACAGTTGTTTACAGTCCTCGTTCAGGGGGCAGAAACGCTCCATCTGCTTGGAAGACATCTCCGCGTTGGTGAAGATGCCGCTGCCTTCCAGCCGTTTCCGCTGGATTTCCCGGGCCGCCAGCACCCGCCGGGCAATATCGGCCGATGGTTCCGCCTTTCCCCCTCTCACCAGCGCCGTGGTCTGTACCGGATGCACCCAAATCTGGATGTCTATCCGGTCCATGATGGGGCCGGAGAGCTTGGAGAGATAGGCCAGGCGCTGGCCGGGGGTGCAGGTGCAGCGGTCGCCTTCCCCGTAGTAGCCGCAGGGGCAGGGGTTGGAGGCCGCCACCAGCATGAAGGAGGCCGGGTATTCTATCTTGGCCTTGAGCCGGGAGATGGTCACGCGCCGGTCTTCCATCGGCCCCCGAAGGGCCTCCAGCGTGCTTTTGGGCGCCTCGCAGAACTCATCGGCAAAAAGAACCCCGCCCGTGGCCAGGGACACCTCCCCGGGCAGGATGTTCTCTCCGCTGCCCCCTCCCAGCATGGCCGCCTTGGAGGCCGATATATGCGGAGCCCGGAAGGGCCGCGTGCGCATGAGCCCCACTCCGCCGCCGGAGCGCCCGGCCACGGAATACACCTTGGAGGTGATGGCGCTCTCTTCCCGCGTCATGGGCGGCAGGATGCCGGCGATGGCCTTGGCTATGGAGCTCTTCCCGCTGCCCGGGGCTCCCACCATGAGCACGTTGTGCCCGCCGGCGCAGGCAATTTCCACCCCTCTTTTGGCCCCCTCCTGGCCGATGATATCGGCAAAATCCATGTAGGAGGCCGGACGGGTGTCCTGCTCCCGCAGCGCCCTCCCGTAGGCTTCGCTGTTCCAAATCAGCAGGTCGGAGACGTCCTCGCTGCCGCTCAGGATGCGGAGCACGTCGTCCAGGGTGTTCACCCCAAACAGCAACTGCTCCGTGTAATCCACGGCTTCCAGGGCGCTCACCAGCGGCAGGATGCAGCCCTTCAGTCCCTGCCGGGCAGCCAGTTCCACCATGGGCAGGGCTCCGCTCACCGCCCGCACGCTGCCGTCCAGCCCCAGTTCGCCCATGATAAGATAGTTCTCCAGTTCCGGAAGATGATGCTGGCCGGAGGCCGCGATAATCCCTAGCGCGATAGGGATGTCGTAGCCGCTTCCCTGCTTGTGCATATCGGCCGGGGCCAGGTTAATCACAATCTTCTTCCCGGGCACGTGGAAGCCCTTGGCCTGCAGGGCGGTTACCGTTCGCAGGAGGCTTTCCTTTACGGCGGCATCGGCCAAGCCTCCCAGGTGGATGCCCACCCCCAGGGTAATGTCAATCTCTATGGTTACGGGCACGGCTTCAATGCCCACGCACTTGGCGCCATGAATGTTTACCATCATTATTTCAGTTTTACAGAGGTAAAATAACCGTTGAAAGAGTAGGCCAGGGCCTTCCCGTCATAGACCACCGTGTGCTTGCTTCCGCCACGGCCGCTTAGGGCGGCGGCGTAATGCCCGTCCTTGTAAAAAAGGCACTGGGGCGTAGCCAGGTAATACGTTCCCTCCGGCAAGTCCAGCTTTTCCCCGGAGAGCCGGAGGCTGCCGATGCTGCCGTCGGCCGCGGTGTCGGCAAACAGCCAGCCGTCTTCCTGCAGCACCATCCCGCTTCGGGCCGATTTTCCCGAAATCCGGTTCCGGATACCCGGTATGGAAGTGTCGAAATACCAGAACAGAAAGTCTGTGGAGGAAGTCCGGCTGATGCCCCGAAGAACCACATCGGCCCCGAAGGGAACCAGTTTGCAGGATATCACCAGGTTGCCGGCGGCGTTGAGGGCTTGCTCCTTTTCTCCTGTTTTCAGGTAGTAGACATCGCCTTTGCGGTAGGCCTGGAGCACCTCGCCTTCTTTCACGCGGAAATCGTAGAAGGCATCGGCATCGCGTTCGAAGACCACCTTGTGGTATTTGGAGTCCTGCATGACGTAGTAGTTTCCGTCGGCCTTGTAGGTGTAATACACCCAGTCCCCGTCCGGGGTGAGGGCGCCGCTTTCCCATTCCGGGTCTGAAGGGCTGCCCAGCACGGTGCCTGTGGTGGAGGAAAACACCTCACGGCCGTTTATCCTGTAGCACAGGCCCTCCCGGCCGGGGCGCTGGCCCAGCGTATGCACTTCGCCATTCTTGATCAGGAAGCCCCTCAACTGCTCCTGCCCGTCGTAGCAGAACACTTCCTCTCCGTCCCTGGACACCCGCGTCACGAAGCCGTCCGTGGCATCCGTCCACAGCTGTCCGTCCCAAATCCGGTGCCTCTCCGGGTCCGGCGGCGTTTCCACCGGAAGGCGCAGCAGGAGTTCATCATCCTTGAAAAAGAGCAGCTCGGCCGCTCCGAGCGAGTCTGTCTCCCAGTTTTCCGTATCCGTATAATGGAAGGCCGTCACATAGACGGAAGGGTCTGGCGGGGCTGGCGGCTCCTCTGGCGAGGACGACTGCGAAGAATCCTTCGGCGAGGTCCCGCCCGAAGTCGCGCCATAAGAAGGCAAGGTACGTCCATGCTCCCTCATATAACGGGGCAGGGAATCAAAAAGAGGATCCCGGCAACTGATGACGGCCGCAAGCAGCAGGCCGATGGCAAGTAATCTTTTCATAGCACACACTTTTTGCTCCGGCAAGGTGGGAAAAGACTCCGGGAATTCCTACAATCGTAAAAAAAGTTGTGTTGTTTTACATGCTTTTTGTGTGTTTTAACCGATTTTTGATTAAGTTTGTGACCATGATTTGCATGCCCAACGTCAAAATCAACCTGGGACTCAACGTCCTGGAAAAACGGCCCGACGGCTTCCACAATCTGGAAACCCTCTTTGTCCCGTACCCCGGAATCGCAGACCGCCTGGAGATTGTCACCGGAGAAGACTTCAGCCGCACCCTATCCTCCCTGCAGGAGCGTTATGCCTCCCTCACCCAGGCCATATCGGCCGACGGGAAGCTCATGATTACCCTGGCCCGGAAGGAGGGGGTGGACTGGGACCCGCTGAAAGACCTTACGGCCAAGGCCTATTTCCTGCTCTCGGAAGATTTTGACCTCCCGCCCATGAAGATTTACCTGGAAAAGCTGTCTCCGGTGGGGGCGGGCCTGGGAGGAGGCTCCTCGGACGCCGCCTTCGCCCTTCGCGCCATGGCGGAGCTCTCCGGCCTGAACCTTTCCGATGAAACCCTGGCGGCCTATGCCGCCCGCCTGGGCAGCGACTGCGCCTTCTTCGTGTACAACCGCCCCATGTTCGGAAGCGGCCGCGGAGAGGTGCTGGAGCCTTATGAACTGAATTTGGAGGCGTATCGGATAGAAGTGGTGATTCCGGAGGGCATAGCCGTCTCCACGGCCGACGCCTACCGCGGCATAGAGCCGCACCGCCCGGAAAAACCGCTCCGGGAAGTGCTCTCGCAGCCGGTTTCCACCTGGGAAGAAGAGCTGAAGAACGATTTTGAAAAGACCGTTTTCGCCCGTTATCCGGCCTTGGCGCAGGTGAAGGAGAGTTTGTATGAGCGCGGTGCCGTGTATGCCGCCATGTCCGGCAGCGGCAGCGCCTGCTTCGGGATATTTCCCCGTTAGTTCTTCAACCAGTTTTCGGGGTTCTGGGGCGTAGAGCCCTTCCAGAGCTCGAAGTGGAAGAGGTCTTCTCCGCCAATGGTGTCCACCGTGCCCACCACCTGGCCCACGGTAATCTTCTGGCCGGCTTTCACGGAAACGGATTTGAGCTTACTGTACAGGGTGAAATACTCCCCGTGGTTCACCAGTACGCACTGGTTGTAGCCGGGCAGCACCACAACCTGCGATACGGTGCCGTTAAAGACGGCTTTGGCCTGGGCGCCGTGCTTTACCACCAGCGTGACGCCGTTGTTCTGGGGCAGCTGGACATTTTTATAGACGGGGTGGCTGTGTTTGCCGAAGCGTTCCATTATGGTGCCCTCCACCGGCCAGGGGAGTCGGCCCTTGTTGGCGGCAAACTCGTTGGAAAGTTTGGTGTCCACGGCGGTCGAGGTGGTCTTGGAGCCGCCTCCCGTGGTCTTTTTGCCGGAGCCGCCCTGCTGTTTCCTGGTCTGCTGGCGGATGAGCTCCGCAATCTTGCGGTTCAGCTCTTCCTTCTGCCGGTTCTTCTCCTTGAGCTGTTTCTCGTAGGTGCGGCGGTCTTTCTTGAGCTGCGTCACCAGCTTGGAGGCGTCTCCTTCCTCGCTCTGGAGCTGCGAACGCTCGCTCACCACCTTCTTTCGGGTTTCGTTCACCTGCGCCTTGAGCTTGTTCAAGCGTTGTTTTTGCGCTTCCAGCTGGGCCGATGCCTCCCGCAGTTTGAGCGCCTCCGCGCTCATCTGCGTGGAAAGGTTGCGGAAGTAGTCAAAACGGTTGAAGGCCTGCCCCATGGAGTCACTGGACAGGATATACATATACCACAGGCGGGTGTCCCGGTTCTTGTAGGCGCCCCTCACCAGGCGGGAATAATAGAGGGAAAGGGTATCGTGCCGGGCCTGCAGGCGGCCCAGTTCCTTCTGGCACAGGTACAGCGAGTCGTTCAGCTCTTTGAGCTGCTTGTCATAAGTGGCGATGAGCTGCTCCCGGGCATTGATTTTCCGTCTTACCAGGGTAAGGCTGCTCAGGACTTTGTTGCTGTTTTTGATGTTCTGGTCCAGCTGGCGGTTCAGGATTTTGATGTCGTTCTCCAACTGGGCACGCAGAGACTCCAGGCGTTTGACCGAAGAGCTTTGTGCTCCGGCGCTCAGGGCCGTGAGGACGGCTACCAGCACTATGCAGAGGACTTTCTTCACTCGTTGTCGGGTTCCAGGCGGGCGGCCTGGTTTCTATAAATCTTGGCGCTTTCGCTTTCTCCCAGGGCCTCCAGCACCGTGGCGTAGTGCCGCAGAATCACGGCGCTGTCCTTGCCGCCGTACAGCATGGCGTGCTTGAAGAAAGGCTTGGCTTCCAAGTCTTTCCCCATCAGGTGCAGAATCCAGGCGAAGGTGTCCAGGTAGGTGGCGTTGTCGGGTTCCTGTTCCACCGTCTTCTTGGACATGTTGTAGGCCTTCTTGAGCTTTTTCCCTTCCAGGCTCAGGTAGTAGGCGTAGTTGTTGAGCACCGGGGCGTAGTCCGGATTCAGCTTGAGGGCCTTCTCGTAGGTCTTGAAGGCACTGCGGGAATCTCCCTTGGAGTGGTAGGCGTCTCCCAGCTGGCTCAGGGCGTTCACCCGCAGGTCTTTGTCCTTGGGGTAGGCGGAGAGGATGTATTCGCTGTTCCGGATAATGCCGTCGTAGTCTTTCAGTTCGTAGCAGGCCAGGGAGGCATAGTCCAGGAAGGCCAGCTCTCCAAAACGCTTGAAGGCATCCATGGACCGTTCCCGCAGGGGCTCCCACTGCTTCTGAAGCTGGAGATACTGCACGTAGGTGGCGGTCTGGCTCAGGCTTTCGGGGTACAAATCGGCATTCTTTTGGAACCATTTTTCGGCTTCCTCCGTCCTTCCTGTCGTATAAAAATAAGAGCCGACGGTGGAGAGCATGGTGCTGTCCGTAGGGTGGGCGTTTGCAGCCATGACGGCCAGGGAGTCGAAGCCGGAGCGGTGAATCTGGAGAATCTTGGGGTCCAGGGAGCGGGTAAGGTTGCCGATATACATGCTCTTGGTAGAGGCCGGAATGTCTTCCGAATGGAAGAAGGGCTCCAGCGTCCGGAAATACTCCTTGTAGCGGCGTCCCCGGCGGAACACCTCCGACTTGCCCAGCACGGCGGGCATGTAGGCGCTGTCTATCTCCAGGGCCTCCTCATAGCGCACCAGGGCCAGGGAATCCCTGAAATCGGCCAGATAATAATCTCCCAGCATGGACAGGACGGAGGGGACGGAGTACTGCTCGTTGAATTTTTCCAGCAGGGCGGCACCCTCGTCCTGGCGGCCCATGGCGGTATAGACGTCGTAGCGGGTGCGCACCACCTCTTCCGAGAGCCCGCGGAGCTTTTCAATCTCGTCCAGGGCCTTCAGGGCCTTTTCGTATTTCTGGTTCTTGAGGTACAGGTCCAGCACTTCGTAAAGGGCCCCGTCGTTGTCAGGGAAGTCCTTCACCATGCTCTCATACAGCGCAATGCCCTGTTCCGGAAGGTTCTGCAGCACCCTGAGCCGGGCCTGGGTGCGGCGGTACCAATAATTGGTGCTGTCTATGGCCACGGCCTTCGAATTGGCCTCGACGGCCTCTTCCAGCTTTCTTTCTTTCAAGGCCGACAAAGCCAGGTAGTACCATACGGCGTCGTTCTCCGGCTGGGCCACGGAAAGGGTTTTGAGCAGTTCGCGGGCCTGTTTGTTCTGCCCGTTGCTGTACAGGGTGACGGCATCGATGAGGTTGGCCTCCACCTCCTGCGCGGAGGCGCAGAAGACGGGAAGGCAGCAAAGGCATATAAAGATGAGAAGTTTTCTCATAAGGTTACAAAATTACTCGTTTTGGCCAAAACATCCAACAACCCTCTTTGGGGTTTATGAATTTTTTACGAAATTTGTCTTTGCCACTAAAAACAAATTTCGGACCCATTGAAACGTTTTTGGTCAAAACTGCATCTTATACAGTGGACTTCGGATGAAGATTCACCTTCCGGAGCGTCATCCTTAGAGCGCCTGGCTGCCGCCTGTCTTGAAGGAGACAGGGCGGGGCAAAGACGCCTCTTCGAGGCCCTGGCACCCAAAATGATGGCAGTTTGCCTGCGTTATATGGGAAAGCGGGAAGACGCGGAGGACGTGCTCCAGGAGGGTTTCATCACCCTGTTCACCAAACTTTCCAGCTATGAAGGAAGCGGTTCCTTCGAAGGCTGGGCCAGAAGGATCTTTGTCAACACTGCGCTGATGCATCTCAGAAAGACGGATGCCCTGGGCCTGAGCGAAGACATCTCGGAGGCCCGCGGCCTCTTTACACAGGAGGCCACCCCGCTCCAGAAGATGGGTTATAAAGAGCTGATGCGGCTTATAGAGGCCCTCCCTCCGGACGCCCGTACCGTCTTCAATATGTATGTAGTGGAAGGGTATTCACACAAGGAAATTGCCGATGAACTGGGATGTACGGAAGCCACCTCGCGCTCCAAGCTGCAAAGGGCCAGGCTTCGCCTGCAGGAAATGATAAAAGAAGGAAAATGACAGAACGAGAATTTGACATACAGGTAAGAAATCTCTTACAGGACGCTCAGGAGCCCGTTTCTCCGGAGCTGTGGGAAGGTGTGGCCGCCGGCCTTGCCCGTCGGCGCCGGGCTGTCATCCTTCGCGTCTGGGGCTCCGTGGCCTCCGTGGCCGCCGCCGCGGCGGTGGCGCTCTTCGTGTTCCTGAGGCCCTCCGCCCCCGTCCTTGCACCCGAACATTCTAACTATTCTTCAATATTTATGTCTGAGGAATCCGGGGAACCCCTTCTTCCTCAGGAAGAACTTGTAGAGGTACAGGTTCCCCGGAACATTCCTCGTTTGGCCGCCGCGGCCCCTGTTTCCCAGCCGTCACTGGCATCGCCGCTTCCCGAACCGGAGGTAGACGAGGTTCCGGCCTCCGTACAGAAGGCTTCGGCCCCTGTTCCGGAAAAAGCGGCTCCGGCCCCCGAAAAGGCCGAATCGGCCCCGGAGGTCAAGGGGGAAGACGTTAATGCGGCGCTTAACCTGCTGGCCTTCGAGGCCGGAAAATCGGCCAAAAAGAAGGCTGCGGGCTTCTCCATGGCCGCCTTCGGCAATCTTCAAACCAGCCAGCGTGCCGGCATCCAGGGCGTGTACCGCCGCTATGGCGCTCCGCCCCTTGGCAATCAGGAAGGTATTTACAACGAAAGCCCGGAGGTGAGCTTCAGCCTGCCCTTCTCGGTAGGTGTGGGCTTCCAGTGGAACCTTTCGCCCAAATGGGCGCTGGGCACCGGCATCCGCTATACCAACCTGCAGCGCACCGTGGTGGGTAATTACAAAGGAGACGGCTTCTACTTGGAACAGACGGACATAGACAACCGCCAGCACTGGATAGGCGTTCCCGTCAATGTCTATTACAACTTTATCAATAAGGGCCGCTGGAATGTGCATGCCTTTGCGGGCGGCGGCGTGGAGTGGCTGCTGGACAACCACTACCTCATTCACAACAACCCCTCGGACATTCACTACCACCAGCCCAAGAACGGCATTCCGCAATTCTCGGCCGGTGCCGGTCTGGGCGTGGAATTCAAGATTACCCCCGTTGTGGGCCTTTATCTGGACCCCAGCTTCCGTTACTTCTTCGCCACGCAGAAGCAGCCGCGCTCCCTGCGCACCGTCCAGCCCCTCCGCTTCGACATAGAGGCCGGCGTGCGCTTCTCCTTCGGGAAGTAAGCCATGCTTGCAAAGGTATTGCGTTTATTCACCGCCAGAATAGCCTACCTCAGCGGCTCCAGGGCCACGGTGCCGGGGATGATGTCCTCCGGCGGGGCGCCGTGGAGGTAGATGATGCGCTGGTTGGGGCTGCCGCGGAACAGCAGGTCCGTGTCGCGCTGCTCCAGGATGAAAGGGCCGTCCACCAGCACGTCCAGATAGGGGAGGAGCTGCGAGAGTTTTTCATCGGCCTGAATCTC
>CAMOKK010000049.1 GCA_946617545.1 uncultured Bacteroidales bacterium
GTGGCCCGCGACATTGCCCACGCCAAGCTCAAGGCCCGCCTGGATGCCGGTGAAGACATGCCCGCCTACTTCAAGGACCATCCCATCCTCTACGCCGGCCCGGCCAAAACGCCCGCAGGATACCCCTGCGGCTCCATGGGCCCCACCACGGCCAACCGTATGGACCCGTATGTGGACGAGTTCCAGGACCACGGCGCCTCCCTGGTCATGATTGCCAAGGGCAACCGTTCCCAGGTGGTCACGGACGCCTGCAAAAAACACGGCGGCTTCTACCTGGGCACCATCGGCGGCGTGGCTGCCGTCCTGTCCCAGAGCAGCATCCGCAGCATCGAATGCGTGGAATACCCCGAGCTGGGCATGGAAGCCATCTGGAAAATCACCGTGGAAGACTTCCCCGCCTTCATCCTGGTGGATGACAAGGGAAACGACTTCTTCAAAAAAATAGGCCTTTGATCCCCTAACATTATGAAAAAATACGTATGCAACATTTGCGGGTACATTTATGACCCTGCAGTGGGCGACCCCGACAGCGGCATCGCCCCCGGAACCGCTTTTGAAGACATCCCTGCCGACTGGGTATGCCCTGTCTGCGGCGTAGGGAAAGACGATTTCTCCCCGGCTGCTTAGCGTCCGTGAAACGGAACTCGCTATCTAACAAACACTTAAGAAAATCCTCCTCAGGAAATTTCCGAGGAGGATTTTCTTAAACATCTTATTGTCAATCACTTCCACACCACGCGGAAAAATCTTTTTATTTTTTACTACTTTGTATTGCAAAGTACCAAAAATTATTTATATCTTTGCATCGGAAAATACTTTGAAATTCATAAAACCATGAAAAAAGTCATCAATGTATCGCTTGGCGGACGTCCCTTCACCATGAATGAAGACGCCTACGACCGCCTCACTGTGTACCTGAGCCATTTCCGCTCCCGGCTCAGTGTGCCTGAAGGGCAGAAGACGGAAGTGATGGAAGAGATTGAAAGCCGCATAGGAGAACTCTTCTCCCAGGAAGTGAGCGGAGAGCGGGTGGTTACGCTGGAAGTGGTGGAACGGGTGGTGGGTACCCTGGGCATGCCGGACGGATCGGCCGAAAACGGCAGCACCTACACCTCAGACAGCGGAAAGATGCCCCGCAAGCTCTATCGGGACCCGGACGGGAAACGGATTGCGGGCGTCTGCAGCGGCCTGGCCCTGTATCTGGACGTAGATGTTACCCTGATCCGGGTATTCATGCTGGCCGCACTCATCTGCGGCAGCGCCGGATTCTGGATCTACGTCATCCTCTGGATTGCCGTGCCGGTGGCCGAAACGCCCGCCCAGAAGTGTGAACTCCGCGGCCTCCCGGCTACGGCGGAAAACATGTCCCGTTTCTCAACTTATAATAAATAGATTATGGATACTGCAAGTGAAAATGTCCGCTCCCAAATGCGGAAAGGCGTGCTGGAATACTGCATCCTCAGTATCCTGAGCCGCAAGGAAGCCTATGCTTCCAGCATACTGGAAGAACTGAAAGCCGTGGGCATGCTGGTGGTGGAGGGAACCCTCTATCCCCTCCTGATCCGGCAGAAGAACCAGGGGCTCCTGAGTTACCGCTGGGAAGAGTCCACCCAGGGGCCGCCCCGCAAGTATTATGTGATTACGGAAAAAGGACGCAGCCAGCTGGAAGAAATGGATGCGGCCTGGCAGGAGATGGTCCAAAGCATTGAAACCTTAAAAAACAAATAGCCATGACGCAGACAGAACAATACAGCATTGGCGGATATGCCTTCACCCTGGAAAAGGAAGCGGCCGAGGTCCTGAGCCGATATATCCGGGACTTGGAAAACCACTACCTCCCCCAGGAAGGCGGCCGGGAAATCATGGACGGAATCGAAGAGCGCATCGCGGAACTTCTGGGAGAGCGCTGCCGGGGCCGCGTGGTGGCGGCCGCGGACATCCGGGGAGTTATCGAGGTGATTGGCCGGCCGGAACGCATCGAGGCCGAAGACCCCCAGGCGGAAAACGAGGCGCCCAAAGGAAAGAAAAAACTCTTCCGGGACCTGGAGAACAAGCGCCTTGGCGGTGTCTGCAGCGGCCTGGCCTCCTTCTTTGGCATGGATGTAACCTGGCTGCGACTGGGTTTTGCCGTGCTCACCCTGATTACCTTTTTCAGCGGAGTGGAGCACGACGGGGCCTGGAGCTTGTCCATCCCCGCTTTATACTGTATCCTTTGGGTAGCCATGCCGGCAGCCCGCACGGCCCAGGACCGCTGGGCCATGAAGGGAGACAGCGGAACGGCCGATGAAATCAGACGCAACGTACAGGCCGGCATCCACGAGATGGGCGATGCCGCCCGGGAAGTGGCCCGCTCGGACTTTTTCAAACAGTTCGGACGCATCTTCCTGGTGGCTGTCGGAATTATCCTCCTGATTGGCGGAACCTCCGGCCTGGCCTCCATGTCCCTGCTCACCTTCCACGGCCCGCAGTTGTTCCATATTCCCTGGAACGAGTGGCTGCAGGAACTCGCCGACGAGGCGCCCTTCATTACCGACCTGCTTTCTCAGACCTGGGGCGTGGTGCTGTTGGCCCTTGCCGTCATCCTCCCCTTCGTGGGACTGTTGTACGGAGGCATCCAGCTCATCTTTGGTTTCAAATCCCCCTCCTGGAAACCAGGCCTGGTCATCTTCGTGCTCTGGCTCATAGACCTGGTGGTGCTGGCCGTGGTACTGGCCGCCGGAGCCATCTCCACCGACATGTTTATCTAGCTTGAAGCTGATTCAGGGGGATTTGGTGAGTTAAGGCTAAATTCGTATCTTTGCAGGATATGGCAAAGATGTGGTCCAAAATCCTCTTTCCCGCAGCCGTCACAGGGGCGGTTCTGGCACAGACGCTGGGCATAGACATAGCCCGCAGCGAACGTGTACGGGCCACCCTTGTGCCCTATTATCGGCCGGACACCGTCGCCATCGACACGCACGCCCGCATCCAGACGGACAGCCTCCGTGCCAAGGCCGATACCTTGGAAGAAGAATACTTCGACCTCTTTGCCAACGAGGAGGACAGCGTTCCCGCAGTCTTCGCCCGCGACACCATGAAAGTGCCCGACAGCCTCAAATACACCAACCCCTTCCTCTACGAGTGGTACGTGGCCACCAAGGACAGCTACACCCACAAGCTGGTGGTGGACTCCCTCAAGGCCGAAGGAGACTCCCTGCTCTGGCCCCGGATAGACTCCCTCTTCCTGGCCGATTCCACCGCCGCCGCCAAGGCCGCCTGGGAGAAGAAATGGGCCTCCATGAGCAAGGCCGACCGCAAGCGCTGGACCTACGAAAACGTCACCTACCCGGCCATCCGCCACCGCCAGGACTCCATCATGCGCCGCAAGGACAGCCTCCAGCGCATCAAGGACAGTATTGTCCAGAATACGCCCCGCGTGCTGGAAACCGCCTTCCTGCCGGATTCCCTGCAGTACAAGCGCCTGGTCACCTGGCGGCACAACCGCCTGAACAACCAGATGGAGGTGTTCCAGTGGGACACCACCGCCAACTATCACTTCTACGACCTCCCCTTCATGCGGGAGGACGTGGGGGCCTCCTGGCTGGGCATGCCCGGCTCGGCCGCACAGCAGCTGAACTGGTTCCGCCGGAATCAGGAGAAATCGGCCTCCTTCTACCAGACGCTGGAAACCTGGAGCTATACGGCCGACAACCTTCCCTCCTTCAACACCAAAACGCCTTATACGGAGCTGGAATATTCCGGCAACCTGTTCAACAACAGCACTTTATCTACCGACAACTTCCGCGTTTTCACCACGCAGAACATCACCCCCGCCCTCAATGTGGCGGCCGAGATGAAGCGTTACGGCGGCGCCGGCATCCTCAAGAACGAGCATACGGACAACCGCAACTACTTTGTGTCCGGCAACTACCTGGGCAAGCGCTACCTGGCCCACGGCGGCTTTATCTACAACCACGGCAACCGTACGGAGAGCGGCGGCGTGCAGAACAGCACCTGGATCCGGGACACCCTGGTGGATGTGCGGGAGATAGACGTGAACCTGGCATCGGCATCGTACCGCTACAAGAAGCTTACGGCCTACTATGACCAGAGCTTCCGGATTCCCTTCGACTTCATCGAAAAACTCCGGCACCGGAAAGATACCGCGTGGGTGAAGGCCGACACCCTGAACACCAACATCACCACCGGCTTCATAGGCACCTCTACGGAGTTCAGCACCTACACCCGGCGGTATGTGGACAAGACGGACGAGCGCCAAAGCCTCTTTTTCAACGACCGTTTCTACATCAATCCCACCAAGAGCTCGGACTCCCTGAGGAACATGCGCCTGGAGAACCGCATCTACGTGCGCCTGCAGCCCTGGAAGGAAGACGCCATTGTATCCAGGGTGGAAGGCGGCGTGGGCAACCGTTTCCAGACTTTCTACCTCCAGTCTCCCAACGAAGCCCTGTACAAACCTTACAGCCACAAGTGGAACAGTTTCTATGCCTATGCCGGTGCAGAGGGCCTTGTGGGCCGATATTTCCAGTGGAATGCCACCGGCCTGTTCAACTTTGCCGGTACCGAAGTGGGAGATTTCTTTGTCAAGGCCAACGCCAAGGTGAATTTCTATCCCTTCCGGCGGCAGCCGGACAGCCCCATCTCCCTGTCGGCCAAATTTGAAACCCGCCTGGAGCAGCCGGACTTTTACCAGCAGCACTTCTATACCAACCACTACAAGTGGGAGAACGATTTCTCCAAGGTGTCCACCACCCGGATTGAGGCCCAATTAGACATCCCCCGTTGGAAGCTGAGGGCCACCGCCGGATATGCCCTCCTGTCCGGAAATGTCTATTACGACACCCTGGGCGTAGCCCGGCAGAACACCACGCCCATGAGCGTGATTTCCGCCACCCTCCGCAAGGACTTCGCCTTCGGCCCCATCCACCTGGACAACGAAGCCCTGCTGCAATTCTCCTCCCGGCCGGAGGTTCTGCCCCTGCCGCTTCTTGCCCTTAACCTGAGGTGGTATGCACAGTTCAATATCGTGAACGCCAAAACCCTCCAGCTGCAAGTGGGCCTCAATGCCCGCTTCAATACATTGTGGTATGCGCCCGCCTTCAATCCGGTGGCCGGTGTCTTCCACCTGCAGGAAGTGGAGCAGTACGGCAATACGCCGGTCTTTGACGTCTTCGTGAACATGCAATGGAAGAAGTGCTGTATTTTCATCAAGATGGAAAATGCCGGCCGCGGCTGGCCCATGAAGAACCGGGACTACTTTACCGCCCACCATTATATCCAGCCGCCCGGCATGATTAAAGTGGGTATCAGCTGGCCCTTCTATCCCCGCCTGGGAGCAATCAGAACCCTTTCTTCCCGCGCCAGTTCCGGTTTTGGCGGCTCCGGAGAATCTACAAGACAAAGCGGACGCCGATGACCCCCCGACTCATGGCATACTCGGCCGCCTGCGCCCTGGTGATGCTCCTGATTCCCATCAGCAGCAATAACTCTCCCTGGAGTGCGCCGCCTCAGGAAACTCTCCGCTGCGCCATTCCTGTCCAGGATGCCGAATTCCACCGTTCCCTGGTCAAAAAATACGCAGAGGACAAAAACCTGCAAATGAGCATCGTCCTGGCCCAGGGCAATTTCATCCTGGACTCCCTGAGGCACGGAAGCCTGGACCTGGCGGTGGTAAACGACCCTCCGGACACGGCCTTGAGGGGACTGCTCACCTCCCGCTCCTTTGCCGACGGCAGCGTCTGGGCCGTGCGGGAAAACGAAGTGGAAGCCCTGAGACACATCAACCAGTGGATTACGGAACTCACGGCATCGGCCCGATTCAACCGGATGCAGAAACGCTATTTCTCCGGAAAGACGGTGAACCTGAAATCCATCAGCCAGTACGACAACCTCCTCCGTGCCAGCGCAGACAGCATCGGCTGGGACTGGCGCCTGCTGGCTGCCGTAACCTACCACGAATCCCGTTTCCACAACGACGCCAACTCCTCCAAGGGGGCCATCGGCCTGATGCAAATCCTTAGCAGCCGCTATTCGGAAGAGGTGCTGCGGAACCCGGCCGCCAACATCTCCGTGGGGGCCCATTACCTGAAAAGGATGGAAACGCTGTTCAGTAACACGGCGGCAGATCCCCACGAAGCCATCTGCTTTGCGCTGGCCGCCTATAACATGGGAGAGGGAAAATTAATCCAATTATTGGAAAAAGCCCGGGAAGAAGGCAGGGATGACAGCCGCTGGGAAAGCGTCAAGAACTATTTGCCGGAAGGCCACCATACCCGTTCCTACGTGGAAAATGTCCTCAATACCTACGCCTATTACAGCAAGGTGTATCCCCGTTAGTCGGCCTTGACCGTCTGGGCGGGGTCTATCCGGGCCACCACGCGGGAAGGCAGCCACAGCAGCAGGAGGATGCCCGCGAAAGCGGCGGCATCGGCCAGGAGAATCCATAACAGATTAACCCGCACCGGAACCCAGGAGACGAAGTAATTGACCGGATCCAGGGGGATGAGATGGGTGGTTCCCTGGACAAGGCAGAAAAGAAGGGCGGCGGCATTGCCCACCAGCATGCCTTTCAAGACAGCCTCGGCCCCAATCCGCACGAAAAGCCTTCCCACGGAGCGGTTGTCCATCCCCAGGGTCTTGAGCGTGCCGATGGTGGAAATGTTCCTCAGAAGCATGATCAGGAGGCCGCTCACCATGTTGAAACCGGCCACCACCGTCATCAGGATGAGGATGATAAGCACATTGTAGTCCAGCAGGGTGAGCCAGTCAAACACCTGCGGATAGGCCTGGCGGGAAGAAGTGACATAATAGTCTTCCGCCAGGGTGCCGATGGCCAGCGCAAGACGCTCCGGGTCCGCTCCTTCGGAAAGCCGCACTTCCAAGGAGGAGACGCGGGTGGAATCCCAGCCGTTCAGGCGCTGGATGTCCTCCAAGGAAGCATACACCAGCAGGTTGTCGTCCAGTTCCACCAGGTCCCGGTGAACCCGCGCAATCTTGAATTTGCGAGCCCGGAGCTTCTCCCCTATGAAATATGTGGTAAGGTCGTCCCCTTCTCCTGCCTGCATGATTTCACCAAGCCGATGGGGAATGGAGACCTGAAGGGGATTTCCGGCTTGAGAGGGAAGTCCCTTGACCAACACCCCGTGCACCGTCTCTCCGTTTTTGACGATGCCCGCCCGTACGGCCACCGGGGTGATGCTCTTCACGCCCGGAAGGGAAAGGATGGCCTCCGTCTCCGGGAGCACGGCCGGCATGGAGACGGGCTCGTTATCGGCCGATGGGAAAGGGGCGATGGAAATATCGCCGGTCATGGCCGCCACGCCTTCCCGGATGGCACAGCGGAATCCGGAGCTGACGGCCACAGCCACGATAATGACAAAGAAACTGACGGCGATAGCTATCGCCGCCACGTTTCCTTGGAACTTGAGTTTCCGGGATATGAAGCGCTCCGCTACCAAATGTGGACGCGCTCTGCCTCCGGACGGAACATCGGGTCACCCTCGTGGATGTCAAAGGCATCGAAGAAGGTCTGGAAGTTGCGGACACTCACATTCACGCGGTTCACGGCCAGGGAGTGGGGGTCCAGATTGGTGAGGCGGGCCTTCTCCTGGTCCGTGATGTTCTGGGCCCAGATGGCGCCGTAGCTCAGGTAGAAACGCTGGGCCGGCGTGAAGCCGTCGATGGGCTTGGTCTTGCCGGAAGCCTTGAGGGCGTTCTCCATGGCGCTGTAGGCGATGGACAGGCCGCCGTGGTCTCCGATGTTCTCACCCAGGGTGTAGCGGCCGTTGGCGTGGACGCCGGGCAGCACTTCCACCTCGTCGAACTGGGCCACCAGTTTGTCTCCCAGGGCGTCGAACTTGGCCTTGTCCTCGGCCGTCCACCAGTTCACCATGTTTCCGTGAGCGTCGAACATGGAGCCCTGGTCGTCAAAACCGTGGGACATTTCGTGGCCAATCACCACACCGATTCCGCCGTAGTTCACGGGGTCGTCGGCATCGGGGTCGAAGAAGGGCTTCTGAAGGATGGCGGCCGGGAAGCAAATCTCGTTGGTGGTGGGGTTGTAATAGGCGTTCACCGTCTGCGGCGTCATGCCCCACTCGGTCTTGTCCGTGGGCTTGCCCAGCTTGTCCATGTTGTCCTTCACATACCAGGCGCTGGCATTGCGGAGGTTCTCATAATAGCTGTTCTCCGGATTGATGTCCAGGGTGCTGTAGTCTTTCCACTTGTCGGGATAGCCAATCTTGACGGTGAAGGCGGCCAGCTTCTCGCGGGCGCGGACCTTGGTAGAGTCGCTCATCCACTCCAGGGCGTCGATGTGCTCGCCCAGGGCCTTGCGCAGGTTTTCCACCAGCGTCACCATTTTCTGCTTGGAACTTTCCGGGAAGAAGCGGCTTACGTACATCTCGCCCACGGCTTCTCCGAGCAGGCTGTTGGGAACGCCCATGGCTCTCTTCCAGCGGGGCTGCTGCTCCTGGGCACCGGCCATCTGGTGGGAGAAGAACTCCCAGGAGGCGGTGTAGAAATCGTCGCTGAGGGCGCCGCACTGTCCGCTCACAAACTGGCAC
>CAMOKK010000050.1 GCA_946617545.1 uncultured Bacteroidales bacterium
GGGCGCCCAGGATGGAGGCGTCTCCGTGCGGGTGGTACTGCATGGCCTGGCCCACAATGTTGGCCACCTTGGTGTATCGGCCGTCGTCCATGGTGAACATGGTGTGCAGCACGCGCCGCTGGACAGGCTTGAAGCCATCTACGATATGGGGGACGGCGCGGTCCAGGATGGTATAGGAGGCATAGTCCAGATACCATTCCTTGAACATGCCGGAGAGCTTGTACTTCTTGCTGTCGCTTCCCAGCAGCTTGTCAAACTTCCCGGAGGCAACGGCGTCTTCGCCCAGTTCCTCTTCGGGCTCATCGGCAGGGTTCTGCTTCTCAATGTCGTCCCATTCGTCGGCCATATCGTTCCTTACATTTTAAAATTCATAACCAAAGCGGCGGAGCTCCTTGCGGTTTTCCCGCCAGTCCGGATCCACCTTCACGAAGGTGCTCAGGAACACCTTCTTCTGGAAAAAGTCTTCCATGTCTATGCGCGCCTGCGTGCCAATCTTCTTGAGCATGGAACCGCCCTTGCCAATCAGGATTCCCTTCTGGGAGTCCCGCATCACGTAGATGACGGCGGAAATCTCGTAACGCTCTTCCCCTTCGTGGAAGGCTTCAATCTCCACCTGGCAGGAGTAGGGGATTTCCTCGGCGCAATTGAGGAAAATCTTCTCCCGGATAATCTCGGAGGCGAAAAAACGCAGGTTCTTGTCTGTGAACTGGTCTTTGTCAAACCAGGCCGGGGCTTCCGGCAGACGGGTGGAAACGGCCTCCAGAATGCTTTCCAGATTGAATTTCTCCTGGGCCGATGCCGGGATAATCTCCGCCTTCGGGAGCTGCTCCTTCCACCAGCCCATGAGCTCCACCACCTTTTCCTGGGTGGAGATGTCAATCTTGTTAATCACCACCACCACGGGGCAGTCCACGCTGCGGAGCTTCTGGATATAGGCTTCGTTCTTGTCTCCCTTCTCCACGGTGTCCGTCACGTAGAGGATGATATCGGCATCCCCGATGGCGGTGTCCACGAAGGCCAGCATGTTCTCCTGGAGCCGATAATTGGGCTTCAGGATGCCGGGCGTGTCGGAATAGACAATCTGGTAATCCTCCCCGCTCACGATGCCCATGATGCGGTGCCGGGTGGTCTGGGCCTTGGCCGTCACGATGGACAGCTTTTCCCCCACCAGGGCGTTCATCAGCGTGGATTTCCCCACGTTGGGGTTGCCGATGATATTGACAAAACCTGCTCTGTGTGCCATTATACGTAGGCTCCCATTTTAAGGATGTTCACTTCGCCTTCCGTGAGGTAGCGCCAGTCGCTCTTCTTGAGACCTTTCTTGGTGAGGCCGGCAAAGTACACGCGGTCCAGGGCCCTTACCTCGTAGCCCAGGCTTTCGAAGATGCGGCGCACGACGCGGTTCTTGCCGGAGTGAATCTCGATGCCCAGCTGGCGGTGGTCGTGGGCGTCGATGTATTCCAGTTCATCGGCCTGGACAATTCCGTCGCTCAGCTCGATGCCTTCCAGAATCTTCTTCTGGTCTTCCTCGGAGAGGGGAGAGTCCAGCACCACCTGGTAAATCTTCTTCTTGTTGTAAGAGGGGTGGGTGAGGTGCTCGGCCATTTCTCCGTCGTTGGTGAACATGAGCACGCCGGTGGTGTTCTTGTCCAGGCGGCCCACCGGGAACACGCGGGTGGGGCAGCCCCTCAGCAGGTCCATCACGGTTTTTTCCGCGTGGGGGTCGCTGGCGGTGGTCACATAGCCCTTGGGCTTGTTCATCACGATGTACACCTTCTCTTCGCCCTTCAGACGCTGGCCGTTGAAGCGCACATCGTCCTTGAGCACGTTCACCTTCACGCCCAGTTCCGTCACCACCTCTCCGTTTACGGTCACTACGCCGCTCTGGATGAGGGTGTCGGCCTCCCGGCGGGAGCACACGCCGGAATTGGCGATGAATTTGTTCAGGCGCACCACCTCCTGAATCTCGGTGGGGGCGGTGTCGTCGTCAGAGTAGCGGCCGTTCACCTGGGGCTTGCGGGAAAGCATGGCTTTCATGCCCTCGTCGGCCTGGCTGTGCTTGGCATAGGGCTTGCGGGCGCCGGGCTTGGTGCCGTGACCGGGCTTGGTACCGAAGGACGGCTTGCCGTATCCGCTGCGGCGGGGCCTTTCGGCATCGCCTTCCTGGCGGGGACTGCGTTTGGGGCCGAAGGAGGAGCGGCGCTCTCCGCGGGCCGGACGCTCCCCATAGGAGGGGCGGTCACTGCTGTGATAACGGCGGGCAGGGCGCTCGTCGCTGTCAAAACTGCGGCTGGTGCTGTAATCTACTTTTTCTGCATGGCCTTCTGCGGCCTTGCGTACGATGCGTTGTCTCGTACCTCTTTTTTTGTCTTCCATAAATACACTACTATTAAATGCCGACTCACGTCGGGTTACTTCAGTTTAAAGATATACGTTATGGTTCCCGTTTGCAGGGCCGGGGCGCTGGCGCTCTGGTTGAAATGCGCCTTGAGGGCTGCGCTGCGGGCGGCGTTCCACAGCGTCTTGTCCGTTACGGTGGTGCCTTCCGCCCCCGGAATGGCTTCCGTCACGGTGCCATATTGGTCCACCTTCACCTGTACCACCACAATGCCTTCCGTCTGGCTGTTGTAGCTGGGCTTGGGCAGGGTTCCCACCACATTACGGCCCTTTACGTGGGCGTTGGCCGTGCCTTCGGTCTTCCCCTGCGGGGTGTTGCCGTCGGCCTGGCCGGCCTTGAAGCCTTCCGAAGCCTCGGAGGCGCTGTGCGGGGCGGTGGCCTTGTCATCCTTCTTGGACATGCCGGGGAAGGAGGCGCGGGGGTCCAACTTGGGCTCCTCGGGTTCCGGAGCGGGCACTTCCACGTCTCCGTGGGCGTCCGGCTTGGTTTCCGGGGTGGTGTTGGGCCGGTCGTTCACATAGGGAGACTGGGCCTTCTGCACCAATTCCACGGGCTTGGAGCGGTCCACCGCTTCGGCCTGGGGCTGTCGGCCCGTCCGGGTGGGGGCGCGTTTCTCCTGCACCTGTTCCACCTCGAATTCTATCAGCACCGGCGTGCGTTCCGGCGGCGGAGGGTCCAGGTAGGTGAGCCCGCCGGTAAGGAGCACTCCCAGGCCCAGGGCATGGAAAAAGAGCGTAGCCACAATGCCGGTTACGTTGGATCTTTTTTCCCGCTGGATTCTGGAGCGCTGGTAGGGCCGCATGTTCTTATTCGGGTTGGGTTGCCAGAATTACCTTGTAATGGTTGCGCTTGGCAATGTTCATAATCTGGACCACTTCTCCCACGGGGACGCTCTGGTCACTGTAAATGGAGAAGGTGGGGTCTTCCTCGGAAGAGAGAAGGCCGATGAGCTCCTCTTCCACCACCTCGTAGGTGACGGGATTCTTGTCCCCGTTCACGTGGTAGGTGTAGGTGTTGTCTCCCCAGTCCTTGATACTCACGCTCACCGTGGCCTTGGCGCTCACCTGGCCCGTGGATTTGGGCAGCAGGAGCTTCAGGGCGTTGGGGTTGATGAGCGTGGAGGTTACCAGGAAGAAGATCAGCAGCAGGAACACGATGTCCGTCATGCTGGACACCGAGAACTGTGCATCTACTTTGGTGTTGCGTTTCAGGGCCATACGCTTACTCGTCTTCGCCGGGTTCGTTCAGGATGATGTCGATGAACTCCAGGGTGGAGCTTTCCATCTTGTACACCAGGTCGCTTACCTGGGAGGTGAGCCAGTTGTAGCCGAAGTAGGCGATGATGCCCACGATGAGGCCGCCCACGGTGGTGAGCATGGCGGTGTAGATACCGTCGCTGAGGAGGGTGATGTCAATGTTGTTGCCGGCCTTGGACATGTTGAAGAAGGCCTTCACCATACCCAGCACGGTACCCAGGAAACCAATCATGGGGGCGCCGCCGGCGATGGTGGCCAGCAGGGGCAGGCCCTTCTCCAGCCGGGCCACCTCTACGTTGCCGATATTCTCGATGGCGCTCTGGATATCGGCCATGGGGCGTCCCAGACGGTGGATGCCGGTCTCAATCATGCGGGCCACGGGGTTGTCGTACTTGCCGCAGAGGGTGATGGCGCTCTGGGTCTTGCCTTCGTTCATGTAGTCGCGGATGTCCTGCATGAAGTGAGGGTCAATCTTGGAGGCGCTCTTAATCATCCACCACTTGCGGCCAATCAGGTAGATGGCCAGGAAACTGAGGGCCAGGAGCACCCACATCAGGGGGCCGCCCATGTTGAACATGGACCACAGGCTGATGCTCATCTGCGTGGGCTGGGTAGCCGCCGTGGAAAGCTGCTGTGCGGCCGCTTCCAGGGTGTCTGCTTGAAGGAGTTGGAATAACATATATCTTTGTTTTTTACAATTTTCCTAATAACCCGCAAAGATACAAAAAAAGTCCCTCTTTCACAAAAGGGACTCACTCTTTGCCCGAGCCGGGGGTTTTGAGCTGTTTACGTTTACGACTGCCCCAGGAGCCGGAGATAGTCGGAATAGACGTCGCGCACTACGTCGTCCCAATTGAGGTAAAGGTCTTTTCGGGCGGCGGCACAGATGCGCTCATAGCCTTCCTTATCGGCCAGGATGTCCAGGATGGTGCGGGCATAGGCTTCTTCCGATGCCTCAGACACATAGCCGTTGACGCCGGGCTTGACGGTGGCGGCGGTGCGGGCGCCTTCCAGGAAGACGGTGGGCGTTCCCTGGCACGCGGCTTCTATCTGCACCAGTGAATTGGCATCGTAGAGGGACGGAAACAGGAAGAGCGATGCCCGGGAGTACAGCTTCTCCAGCATGGGCTTGTCCGTGAGGCCGCACATGACCACTTCCTGCGTAAGGCCCAATTCCTGCACCAGGGCGGCCAGTTTGTCCTCGTCCTGTCCCTTTCCGGCAAAGAGCATGCGGAAGTTCTTCAGGCCCAACTCCTTGGCCCGGGCCAAGGCGCGCACGGTAAAGTCTATGTTCTTGATGAAGTTGATGCGTCCCACAAAGAGGAAAACGGTGGCATCGGCCGGAATTCCATACTTTTCGTTCACTTCGCGGGCTGCTGCCGCAGGGTCCGATACCGGAACATGGTCCGTGGCATTCAGGCGCACCTTGCAAGGCGCCGTGAGGCCGTATTCTTTTTCATACAGGTCCTTGATGCCGCCATTCACCGCCCAGCACTCGTCACAGCCGTTGAACACCGTCATAATTCCGTCCATGGCAATGTCGGAACTCAATTTCAATTTCAGGTTCTTCTCAAAGTCCTGCCGATACTGGCTGTGCAAGGTGGCAACTACCGGCAAATGATGGATTTTGGCAAACATGAGGCCCGCGGCTCCCACGGTAAAGGGAGAATGGATATGAACCAGGTCTATGCCGCTTTCCAGCAGCTTGGCATCGAAAACAGGGTCCAGGGCCGATACGGGCAGGGAATAGTCCATATTGGGAACAGGAAGGCTGAAACACTGGTCCACCTCGTACGGCAAGGCCTTGGGGGCATGGCCCGCATCCGGGCAAAACACCACCACGTCACAGTACTTCACCAGCCGGCGGGCATAATTGTCCACCACCTTGATGACACCATCCACCATCGGATACCACGTGTCAATGAACAAACCTACTTTCATGCTGCAAAGGCGCTTAAATCACCTCGATATCCGCTGCCGGAATCCAGCCCTGGCGGCCGTCTCCCAGCTCGATGTTGGTGTAGGAGCCCACGTTGTCCAGAATCTTCACGCGGGTGCCTTCGTGCAGGATGAAGAGGTCTTTGGCCCCGTCGGCCGATGGCGAACTCTTGACGCTGGAAACGGGCCGCATCACGATGGCGCGGTCCTGCGCAAGGGCTTCCTGCCGCTGCCATTGGGCAAAGTCCCAGCCCAGGAAGGCAAGAAGGAGGCAGGCGATGCCGGCAAAGAAGCCCAGCCGGCGCCGTCCGGAGGTGCTGCCCAGCAGGTACAGCAGCGCACAGGCCACCGCAAGGGCCAAAAATACCAGCGAAAGGGCCGCCCAGGTATTGGAGGGCAGAAGGTAGCACAGGGCATGCCCCCACTGCTCGAAGAAAATCTCCGGCACTTCCTCTATCTTGTCCTGGGTAAGGCTGCGGGCATATTCCAGGTTGTAGCGCACATCCGCGTCGGACGGGTCCAGCTTGAGGGCACGCTCATACCAGAGGATGGCCCGGGCCACTTCCTGGTTCTTGAAATACGCATTGCCCAGGTTGTAGTACAGTTCCTTGGACATGAGCCCGGTGGCCTGCACGTCTTTCCAGTCTTTCAGGGCCTGGGTATAGTCTCCGGCCGTATAGGCTTCCACGCCCGCCTTCCACAGGGAATCCGGGTAGTTCATGGGAGCGGCCTGCAGGCCCATAGGCAGGGCCATCAGGAGCACAAGGGCCAGCACGGTGCCTTTGAGGGGTGTCTTTTTCATGGAAGAATCGATGGCAGTGATGGTGGAAACAGCCTTCTCGTAATGCTCGTTCATGGCGTCGTGGCCGGCGTCGGGGGAGTAGCGGGCCTCTTCGCAGGCATCCATGAGCGCCACGAAGTCCGTCACCGTGGCTTCCGGAACGCCGCCGGCGGCAAGGGCGGCCGATATGTTCTCCTTGTTCTGGTCGGCCATGTCCATGGAGAGCTTGTCTCCCACGAAGCCTACCAGGGAGCGGTGCAGCTCCTCATAAAACGCCGTGTAGAGGTTCTTGTCCAGGAAATCCTTGGCTTGGGCCAGCCGTTTGAGCGCCTGGCGGGTGGCCTTGCGGTTGCGCGTGCCGGCCACATCGGCCCTTCTCTCCGCCACCTTGCGGAAGCCCAGCCAGAAGCCCAGGCCGGCAAGGAGGATGAGGCCGATACCCGCGAACCAGCCCTTGGAATACACCAGGAAGCCCTTGTCCGGGCTCAGCGAGGTCTTGGTGCGGATAAAGCGGATGTCCTGTCCCAGATTCTTGACGCCCTTGCGGTCCACCACCAGGGTGTTGCCCGGGTCGGCCTGGCTGCCGCCCTGCGAAGAGGCGGAGCGGGCCACGGCCAGGGGCAGGGCCGCCGTGGAGAGCGTCTGGTACTTGCGCTTGTTCACGTCGTAGTAGCTGTAGTGCACGGGGCCTATCTCGAAGGCGCCCGGGCTGCGCGGAATGAAGGGATATTCGAAGGTCTTGGAGCCGGAGGTGCCACTCTTGTCCGTGTTCACGCTGGTCTTGACGTCATAGACCTCGAAATCCGGCGGGAAGTTGAGTTTGGGCGCTTCCAGCAGGGCTACGTTGCCCTTTCCGGACACCGTGACAATGAGGGAGGCCGCATCGTGCGTCTTCAGGGAATCCTTGCTCAAGTGGGCCGATACCTTGAAGTCTCCCACGCCGCCACCGAAGGAAGCCGGGGCCCCGGCAGGCAAGGCTTCCACGTGTACCTTGGCCGCCTTGGTGGTCACGCGCTGGCGGATGGTCACATAGTCGCTGCCGAAGAAATCGTCGAAGACGGAGCCGGTGGAGCGGCGCTGCTGGATGTTCACCAGGCAAACTACCTCGGCGGGTTCGATACTCTGGTCTCCTGCCTTCTGGGGAATGAGCACCCAGCGGCGGAGCACGGCGGAATTGTACATGGTTCCGTTCACCTGCTCCCGCTGGAATTCAATGTTGGAGGGTGATTCCACTTCCTGGCTCCAGAAGCCGTTGAAAGAGGGGAAACGGGCATTCTCGAAGCCCTGCAGATTGGCTCGGTGATAAATCTTGAGGGTGGCCGTGACGGGTTCTCCCACCACCACGGAGTTGCGGCTCAGGCTAAGCCGCATAAAGATATCGGCATTGGAAGAGGCCTGCGGACGGGCCTGCGAAGCCTCGTTGCCGGAAGAAGCGCCCCCGCCGGCGGCGGAAGAGGAGGAGGCGCCGTCGTCCACTACCTGCACGGTGGCGGAACGGGAGCGGATTTCATCGCCTTTTATCTTGGCCGTGGCGGCCGGAATGGTGAGGGTGCCGGTCTTGCGGGCCTGCAGGATGTAGGTGTAGGAGGTCTGGGAAGAACGGGTGGTTTTTCCGTTGATCATCTGGATGCTGGTAGAGGAACCTTTCTGCGGGCCCCACACCACGGTGACGTCTTCCGGCGCCTCCCAGCGGAAGTCCGAAGGGGCGTGCTCGCCTTCTACGATGAATACCAGGTTAAAACGCTCGGAGAGTTCCACGATGTTGTGAACCTCTACCCGGATGCTGCCCTGGGCCCATGCGGCCATGCCCGTGAGGAGGGCGGCCATGATTGTAAACAGTCTTTTCATCTTCTCTACCAATTCTTTTCCTTCTGGCGTGATTTGAGGGCATCGGCCTTCTTCTCTTCCACCTTTTCCTGGGTCTTCTTTTCCTTGTCCTGGATGGCTTGCAGCAGCTGCTGGGCCTGCTGGGGGCTCAACTGGGGTTGCTGCTGTTGTTGCTGCTCCTGGTTCTTATCTTGATTCTGCTGCCGGTCCTGGTTTTGGTCCTGCTGCTTATCCTGGTTCTGCTGCTGGTCCTGATTCTGGTCCTGCTGCTGATCTTGGTTTTGATTCTGATTTTGGTCTTGATTCTGGTC
>CAMOKK010000051.1 GCA_946617545.1 uncultured Bacteroidales bacterium
CGCCGGCTTTCCGGAGGGTGTCCAGGCCGGGACGGAGGTACAGGTGGTAGGTGTTTCCCAGGATAATCTGGGCGCGGATGTCTTCTTTCAAATCCCTGTGATAAACCCCCTTGACAGAGCCTACGGTGCCCACCGGCATGAAGATGGGCGTCTGAATGTTTCCGTGGTCTGTGGAGATGACTCCGGCGCGGGCGGCGCCGGCAGGGTCCTGGGTAATCTTTTCAAATTTATACATCCGCTTTTATTTAACTTACAAAAATACGGAAATTCTTTTGAAAAAACTATGTTTCCATATCGCAGAAAAAGTGTTATCTTTGAAAGATGAATAGCCTGGTGTTTTCATTCAGCGAAGCCTACCGGAAAGAAGGCTTTCTGCAGTGGCTGCAAAAGGAGGCCGATGCCGTCCGTTACCTGGACTTCCACGCCCTGGAAGGCTGCTGCTGTTACTGCGACGAAAATGCTCAGGAGGCTATTGAAAAGGCCTTGGAAGGCCCTCTGCCCCTGCTGCGGTGGTTGGACAGCGGAGACTACCACTACCTGAGCTACCTGCTGGCAAAAAGGCAGCCGGAGCCCTTCCACCTGGTTCTTCTGGACAACCATCCGGACAACCAGGCGCCTGCCTTCGGGGAGGTGCTTTCCTGCGGAGGCTGGGTGAAGGAGGCCCGTGAAAGGCTGGAAAAGCTGCGGGATATCCTCACGGTGGGGCCCGAAGGGTATGAGAAGACGGTATCGGCCCGCTGGGTGCAGGAGCGGAGGGGAGAGAGGGTGTATGTGTCTTTGGACAAGGACATCATGCGCCGGGAGTACGCCAGGACGGACTGGTCGCAGGGGGAGTACGGGCTTGAGGAGGTGAAGCGGATGCTGGCCCTTCTGATGGAAAACATGGAGGTGGTGGCGGTGGATGTATGCGGGGAAACGGCTCCCTCCAAGGGCGCCACGGGAGAAGACCTCCGGATAAACTTGGAAACAAACAAAGAATTGTTTAATTTTATAGCTAACCACTTATAGAGTATGTCAGAAATTGAAATTCCCTTGGGGGAACTGCAGCGCACCTGCCTGTACGACGCCCACGTGGCCCTGGGAGCCAAGATGAGCCCCTTCGCCGGTTTCATGATGCCCATCCAGTACGAAGGCATCGTGGCCGAGCACAATGCCGTGCGGCAGAAGGCGGGCATGTTCGACGTGTCCCACATGGGAGAAATCTTTGTGGAGGGCCCCGACGCAGAGGCCTTCGTGAACTATATTTTCACCAACGAGGTAAGGGGAATGGCCCCCGGGAAGGTCCTCTACGGTATGATGTGCTACCCCGACGGCGGCACGGTGGACGACCTTCTGGTTTACAAGGAGTTCCAGGCCGACCATTTCCTCCTTGTGGTGAATGCCGCCAACATTGCCAAGGACTTCGCCTGGATTCAGGAGCAGGTAAAAGGCTTCGACTGCCAGGTGCGCAATGAATCGGCCGATTGGGGGCAGATTGCCCTTCAGGGCCCGGAGGCCGAAAAATGCCTTGTGGCCGTGCTGGGCTATAAGGAGGCATCGGCCCTGGGCTTCTACGAATTCTGCGATGTAGAGTATAAGGGGAAGCGTCTGATCCTGAGCCGCACCGGCTACACCGGAGAAGACGGATTCGAGCTTTACACCACACCGGAGAACATCGTGGAAATCTGGGACCTCTTTGTGAAGGCGGGCGTGGCTCCCTGCGGCCTGGGCTGCCGGGATACCCTCCGCTTCGAGGCCGGCCTGCCCCTGTACGGAGACGAGCTGAGCCCGGAGATAAGCCCCGTGATGGCCGGTCTGGGCATGTTCTGCAAGTATGAGAAGGACTTTGTGGGCAAGGACGCCCTGCTGGACCAGAAGGCCGGAAACCTCAAGCGCAAGCTGGTGGGAATAGAGATAGCGGATAAGGCCATCCCCCGCGCCGGCTATCCCGTAGAGACGGCCGAGGGAAAGGAAGTGGGCGTGGTGACCACCGGTTATCATTCCATCTCCCTGGACAAGAGCATCTGCTTTGCCTTGGTGGACAAGGACTTTGCCGCCCTGGATACGCCTCTTTGCATCCGCATCCGCAAGAAGGTCTTTCCCGGCAAAGTGGTCAAAAAGAGATTCTATCAAACAAATTACAAAAAATAAACACAAAACACTATGTCTAAGATTCTTGATGGACTCAAATACAGCGAGTCTCACGAATGGGTTAAAGTAGAAGGCAATATTGCCGTAGTAGGTGTTTCTGACTTTGCTCAGAAGGAAATGGGAGACATCACCTATGTGGATATGCCCGAGGTGGACGACGAGGTGAGCGCCGGAGAGGAATTCGGTGCCCTGGAGAGCGTGAAAGCCTCTTCCGAGCTCATCAGCCCGGTTTCCGGCAAGGTGGTGGAAGTGAACGGCGAACTGGAAGACGCTCCCGAGAAGGTGAACGAGGACGCCTATGCCGCCTGGATTATCAAGGTGGAAATGGCGGACGCTTCCGAGCTGGACGCCCTGATGGATGCCGCCGGCTACAAGGCTCAGATTGGAGAGTAAGATGGCCCGGCTTCCTTATTTGCCCCAGACCCAGACCGATGTGGAGGCCATGCTCCGGCGCATTGGCGTAAAGAGCCTGGAAGACCTCTACAGCGACGTCCCGGCCGAATTCCTGCACAAGGGGGCCTATGCCCTTCCGGACGCCATGTCCGAGCAGGAAATCCGGGATTGCTTTGCCGCCCTCGCAGCCATGAATGCCTCCCTGAAGGTGTTTGTGGGCCAGGGCGCCTACGACCATTACACCCCGTCCGTGATTCCTTACCTGTGTTCCCGGTCGGAGTTCCTTACCGCCTATACGCCCTACCAGTGTGAGATTTCCCAAGGTACGCTCCGTTATATCTTCGAGTATCAGAGCCTTCTTTGCGAACTCACGGGCCTGGATGTTTGCAACGCCTCCATGTACGACGGCCCCACCGCCGCCGCGGAAGCCATGATGATGGCTGTGGCATCGGCCCGTAAGAAAACACGGGTGCTGGTGAGCGCCACCTTGCTTCCCCAGGTGCTGGAAGTGGTGAAAACCTATGCCAAGTTCCATGGCGTGGAACTGGGCATGTTGAAGGCCGATAACGGCCAGACCTCCCTGAAAGCCCTTCAGGAAGAGCTGGCAAGCGGCGACGTGGCCGGTGTGCTGGTGCCCTCCGTGAACCGTTACGGCATTGTGGAAGACCACAGCGGCTTTGCCGATGCCATCCATGCTCAGAAGAGTCTCCTGCTGGAGTACTGCGACCCGTCGGCCCTTGCCGTGGTGAAAACGCCCGGAGAATGGGATGCCGACGTGGCGGTGGGTGAAGGCCAGTCCCTGGGCCTGCCGCTCAGCTACGGCGGTCCGTACGTGGGCTTTATGACGGTGAAGAAAGAGCACATGAGAAAGATGCCCGGCCGCATTGTGGGCCAGACGGTGGACGGCGAAGGAAGAAGGTCCTTCGTGCTCACCCTGCAGGCTCGCGAGCAGCATATCAAGCGCGAGAAGGCCACGTCCAACATCTGCTCCAACGAGAGCCTGATGGCCCTCTGGGTTACCATTTACCTCTCCCTGATGGGCCCCGAAGGCCTTCGGGAGGTGAATATGATGAGCACGGACGGCGCCCATTACCTGAAGGCGGAATTGCTGAAGACCGGCAAGTTCGAGGATGTGTATCCCCACAAGCCTTTCCTGAAGGAATTCGTGCTGAAGCCCGTGGCGGAAAGCCCCGCAGCGCTGCATGAGCGCTTGGAAAAGGCCGGTTTCTTTGCCGCCTGGCCCCTGGAAGAGGGGCTGGTGAGCTTCTGCGTAACTGAAAAGAGAACCAAAGAGGAGACCGATGCACTGGTCTGCGCCATCAAGGAGGGTTAGGTTATGAAATACTACGACAAACTTATATTCGAACTCTCCCGGGAAGGCCGATGCGGCTTCTCCCTTCCGCAGAACCGCTATCCGGCGGCTCCGGAGCTTCCGGCGGCGGTGAAACGTTCATCGGCCCTGAACCTGCCGGAGGTCTCAGAACCGGACGTGGTGCGGCATTACACCAACCTCTCCCAGATGAACTTCGGTGTGGATACCGGCTTCTATCCGCTGGGTTCCTGCACCATGAAGTACAATCCCAAGATTAACGAGGAGATTTCTTCGCTGCCGGGCTTCGCGTCCCAGCATCCGCTGGTGGAAGACGCCCTGGTACCCGGAGTCCGTAAGGTGTACGAGAAAATGAACGAGGCCTTGGGGGCCATCACGGGCATGCATGCCTTTACCTTCGCCCCTTGCGCCGGCGCCCATGGAGAGCTCACCGGCCTGATGATCATGCGCCAGTATCACATGAGCCGCGGAGACATGGCCCGCACTAAGGTGATTGTCCCGGACAGCGCCCATGGCACCAACCCGGCATCGGCCGCCGTCTGCGGGCTCCAGGTGGTTCAGGTGAAATCCCTGGAGAACGGTCGCATCGATGTGGAGGCCCTCAAACCCTTGCTGGGGCCGGATATCGCCGGTATTATGATGACCAATCCCAACACCCTGGGCCTCTTTGAGACCCAGATTAAGGAGATTGCCTCCCTGGTGCACGGGGCGGGCGGCCTCCTGTACTATGACGGGGCCAACATGAACCCCCTGATGGGCGTGGTGCGTCCCGGAGACATGGGCTTTGACATCATGCACCTGAACCTGCACAAGACCTTCTCCACGCCGCATGGCGGCGGCGGTCCCGGCAGCGGCCCCGTGGGTGTCGCCAAGCATCTGGAAGGCTGCCTGAAGCAGCTCAGGGTGAGCGGTTTCCACGGAAACTTCGGCGTTATCCTGAAGGCCTACGCCTACATTCTTTCCCTGGGTAAGGACCATCTGAAGAAGGTGGGCCAGTATTCCGTCCTGGGGGCCAACTACATCAAGGAGTGCCTCAAGGATGTGTACAAACTTCCCATCGAGGGCGTGTGCAAGCACGAATTCGTCTTTGACGGACTCATCAATGACGGCGCCCGTGAAGGCGTTCCCGGCGCCACCACGCTGGATGTGGCCAAGCGCCTGCTGGACTACGGCTTCCATGCTCCCACCATCTATTTCCCGCTCCTGTTCCATCAGGCCCTTATGATTGAGCCCACGGAAACCGAGAGCAAGGATACGCTGGATGCTTTCATTGAAGTGATGCGGAAGATTGCAGCCGAAGCCGCCGAGGACCCGAACATCCTCCACGAAGCTCCGCATAACACTCCCATCTCCCGTCCGGACGAAACCGCCGCGGCCCGCAACCCCATCCTGAAATTCCAGGATACGCTGTAGGCTTATGGCTGTTCTTTTATAAGCCCTTGCGAATGTGCTCGCAAGGGCTTATCTTTGTACTTAGAACCATGACCAGAGAAGATCAAATAGCCAGAGTAACCCTTGCCGGCAGCGTGGTGAACCTGCTGCTGGTGGGCGTGAAATTCGTGGCCGGCATTGCCGGGCACAGTGCCGCCATGATCTCCGATGCCGTCCATTCGCTCTCGGACTTTGTCACAGACATTGTGGTACTGGTGTTTGTGCGTATCAGCGCCCAGCCCCAGGACGAGGGCCACGACTACGGTCACGGCAAGTTCGAAACCATGGCCACACTTCTGATCGGCCTGGCTTTGGCCGCTGCAGCCATTGGCATTGTGGTTTCCGGTGCTGGCAAACTCGCTGCCTGGCTGCAGGGGGAAGATCTGCCCAGTCCCGGGAAACTGGCCCTCTGGGCTGCGCTCCTTTCCATTTTGGCCAAGGAGGTGCTGTACCAATATACGCGTATCAAAGGCCAAAAACTGGATTCTCCGGCCCTGGAAGCCAATGCCTGGCATCACCGGTCAGATGCCCTCAGTTCCGTAGGTGCGGCCATCGGCATTGGTGGCGCCATCCTCCTGGGCAACCGCTGGACGGTGCTGGACCCGCTGGCCTCCATAGTGGTGGGCCTCATGCTGGTCAAAGTGGCCTGGGACCTCCTGGGCCCCAGCTTCAGGGAACTTACAGACAGCTCCCTACCCAAGGAAACAGAGGCTGAAATGCTGGAAATCATCCGGGGTATTGACGGCGTTCAGAACCCCCACAACCTGCGCACCCGAAGGGTCGGGAACCGCATCGTCGCAGAGGTCCATATCCGCCTGGACGGTAGCCAAAGCCTCTCTGAGGCTCACGAGAAAGCCACTGAGGTGGAGCGACGCATCAAGGCGCGCTTCGGCCAGCAGTCCCACATCGTCGTCCACATGGAGCCAGTGAAGTAACCTATTGGATAGCAATCTGTTTGACGGCGTCCACTCTTCTAATCTGCTCCTTCTTGGGGATGTGGACATTCAGAACGCCCTTTTCTACCTTTGCCTCAATCTTGTCGGCTTCGGCGTCTTCGGGCAGCAGAAGCGTCTGTTGGAACTTCTCGCGTGCTTCTTGCCTTCCTTGTTATCGGTCTTCTTCTCCATTTCGATGTGCAGATTATTGTCCGCATCCACATGGACCTTGAAGTCTTCTTTGTCTAAACCAGGGGCGGCGAGGGCATTCATGGCGTCGGAGATGGGGATGGCTCCGATGGCTTTGTTGTCAACACTGGTCCAACTCTTCAGGACACCCACCACATCACGGCTGGAATCCCGGCCACAAAGACCAGAAATCCAAGAATATATCCCAATGCGTTTCTCATTTCTTCAACTCATGTTCTATCGTCCGTTTGAGAGAAATGCGGCCTGGACGGGGCCGATTCTTGTGTAGCCGTCCTCGTTCATGTGGAGGAGGTCCTTCTGGTAGTAGAGGCGGCAATTGAATGCATTGATGCCCTGAAGGTTGAACTGGTCAAGTACAGGAATCCCGTAATGGGCACAGCAGGCTTTCTGAGCATCGATGTATTCAGAGAAGGTCTTTCCGGTCTTGTTGGGCTCTTCTGAGAAGGGGTTATGCCCGGCATCGCTCCCAAAGAAGCGGAGGGAGGTAAAGAAGTAAATCTCTGCATGGGGGTTCTTCTCCATGAGCTTGCGGATGCAATAGTTGATACCTCCGCACTGGGTGGTTAGCTTGGATTCATCGAAGCCATCGTACACCGTGTAATCCTTCCATGTTCCGCACTCCCGGCTGTTGGTGTAGTCATTCGTGGATGCCCAGAGGATGTAGATGTCGTATATGCCCGCGGTATCCACCTGCTTCTGCAGGGTGTAACCCTGCTCCGAGGAGAAGCCGGCGCCGCCTACACCGTAGGTGGTGACCTCTGCGCTAAGAAGATCGGCCCATATTTGCTTGGCAGCATCGGACTCCTTATTGACGGAGAGGGAGCCGCCGAAGACCGCGATACGCTTTCCGTAGTTCTTCATTCCGCGGTAGGGACTCACCTTGGCCGCTTCAGGGTCCGGCGAAAGGATATGCTGGTCGGGATGGGAGGTCAGGGTGCGGAGATACGCCTGGATATGTTCGGGCGTGGGCTGCTCTCGCCGTTCCTGGGCGAAGACGCCTAAAGCCATGACAAACATGGCTGCAAGAAATATGGATAGTCTTTTCATCATGGGCTTAATCTTAGTACAGGTTGTCTTTCTCGCAGATTTCGCGGAGCGTCTTTACGTAGAGGGCTACGGCGTGTTCTACGTAGCGGCGGCCTTTCTCGGGGCTGGCCTTGGAGGGATCGCCGATGCCCGTATCCACCGACACGCGGGACCAGTCGCGGGGAAGCCAGGCCACCTTCCCGTTAAGCCCGTCAACGGCAAAGCGCTTGGACTCGCCCGTCCCGGCCATCTCCATCTTCACCAGATCGGGCCGAAAGTACATCACCACGGAGGTCTCCTGCTCTCCGGCATGGTCGTCCATATCGGCCTCAAAGTAATCCTTCTGCGGAAGAACAGTATACCAGTCGCTTACCAGGAGAAGGAATGAAGGATCCTCCGCCGTCAGGTCGCGGACCATGCCCTTGAAGGAATTGCCGCCGTGGCCGTTGATGAGAAGGAGCCGGCCGATGCCCTGGCGCTTGAGGGACGTGACGATATCCCGAAGGATGGCCGCCTGGGTCTCCTGACGCGTATGGAGACAGAAGGGGAGATTCACCTGGCCGGGGTTTTGGGAGCCGAAGGGGACACCCGGAAGCACCATCGCGTGGATGCCGAAGGCCGAAAGCCCCTCTGCCACCCGGCAGGCAATGCCGGACGAACAGATGACATCCGTCCCGTAGGGGAGATGGTAGTTATGCGGCTCGGTGGAGCCCCAGGGCAGGATGGCCCAGTCGTAGTGGTCCTGCTTGCGGACCTCGCCCCAGGTGGCGGCGGAAAGATCGAATGGTGACATAGGACGGAATGGGTTAGCTATACAAAGTTAACCAAATATTGCTTCTCATGCAATGATTTTGCCTTGCAGAAATGGACGGAAGAAAGTATCTTTGTTGTTGCAATGAGAGTCCTTTTTGTGTGTCACGGTAATATTTGCCGCAGTCCCATGGCAGAGTTCATCCTGAAGGCGCTCCTGAAAGCCTATGACCTGCCCGTGCGGGAATGGCTCAAGGAGCATTGGCTCAAGCGGTGATTTTTTCTTATCTTTGCAGTC
>CAMOKK010000052.1 GCA_946617545.1 uncultured Bacteroidales bacterium
TGCCACAGGCCGCCCAGCAGCATGGTGTTCATGGAGTTGATGTTGGTGGTGATGAGTTTCCGGTCTGCGGGACACTTCCAGGCCCACAGGCCAATTCCCGCCGCCACAGCAAAAACAGCCACGGCCACCCACCAGCTGCCGCTGAGGAAAGAACCCATCACAGCCACTGCCGCAATGATGATATAGGTGCCGGCCGTGGCGTTGCGGTTGCCGCCCAGCGGGATGTAGAGGTAGTCCCGGAGCCAGCGGCTCAAAGTCATGTGCCAGCGGCGCCAGAACTGCTGGGTGTTCTCTGCCTTGTAGGGAGAGTTGAAGTTCTGGGGCAGGTAGAAGCCCATCAGCAGGGCCACGCCGGTGGCTATGTCCGTGTAGCCGGAAAAATCGGCATAAACCTGCAGGGAATAGCAGAACAAGGCGCTCAGATTCTCGAAGCCGCTGTACAGCAGCGGGTTCTCGAACACCCGGTCGCAGAAGTTCACCGCCATGTAATCGGCCAGGATGAGCTTTTTGAGGAGGCCGTTCATTATCCAGAAAATGGCCAGGCCGAACCAGCGGCGGCTCAGGCTGTAGGGCTTGTGCAGCTGGGAGATGAACTCCGAAGCCCGTACGATGGGCCCGGCCACCAGCTGCGGGAAGAAGCTCAGGTAGAAGCCGAAATCCAGGAAATTCCGCACCGGCTCTATCTTCCGGCGCTTCACGTCCACCATGTAGCTCACCGCCTGGAAGGTGAAGAAGGAAATGCCCACCGGAAGGATAATTACGTCTACCCGGAAGGCCGATGTCCCCGTGAGCACGTTGAGCCACTCTCCCAGCACGTCATGGACCTGCAGGGAAAGGCCCAGGAGGTTGTTCACGAAGTCCGTGAGGAAATAGGCGTATTTGAAATAGGCCAGAAGCCCCAGGTCCACCGTCACGCTGAAGGCCGTGAGGGCGCTGCGCAGCCATTCCCGGCGGGTACGGTGCAGGAGCCGGGCCGCCAGGTAATTGTAGAGAATCACAAACAGCAGCAGCGCCAGGAACACGCCGCTGGTCTTGTAATAAAAGAATAGCGAGCAGGCAAACAGGTAGGCGTTTCGGAGCAGGGGCTTGGAGTGAATGAGCGAAAAGCCCGCAAAGACCAGCGCAAAGAAGGCCCAGAAGTAGAACTGGGTAAACAGAAGGGGATGCGCCTGGTCAAAAGCGAACAGGTTCTTCAAAAAATCTACTATAAGCCCCCAGAGATTCATCGGCGGGAATAATAGTCCTCAAGGATGGCGTCAAACAGGTAATCGGCCACTTCCTTATACCCCAATGGGGTAAAGTGTATCTTGTCCGGCTGGGCCAGGCCGGCGGCTTCCCAGCGGGCCATGGAGCCGTAGCCGCCCATCACCTGAAACCAGTCCCAGAAGACGGCCTTGTATTCCGCCGCCAGGTCCCGGAAAGCCCTCTCGGCCTCGGCCGTATGCTCGTTTATGCCCGCGCCCCGCCGCCAGCTGTCGTTGATGCCGGTAAAAAGGAAGGCGCAGTGCGGATTCACCCTCCGGATTTGCTGGATGAGGGCCCTGTAATTGGCCTTGAAGCGCTGTTCGTCAAAATACTCGCCCTGGATGTCGTTAATGCCCACGGAGAGCAGCACCAGGTCCGGCTGAACGCGGCGAAGGTCCTCCTCCAGAAGGGAGCATTGCAGCCAGGAATGGGTGGAAGCGCCGTTTACCCCCACCTCACTGAAGGTAAAACCGGAAGAAGGGCGGTCCAGATAAAGGCCGCGGAGGGTATAACTACCTTTTCCCTTGAAAGAAAGCTGCAGCCAGTCCGTATAATAGGGAAGGTCAAAGTGGCTCATCCGGGGGCCGTGTACTCCGTTCACGGTGTCTTTCCCGTTCAGGATGAGCACCGGCTCCAACGAGCCTTCTCCCAGCACATCCACCTTGTTGAAGGCATAATGGTGCTGCAAGACTTTGTTCTCCCGGAGCACCAGGTCTATGATGACCCGGGCCGATGTATCCCGCGCCGTCACCGCCATCCCCGTGAGCCCCAGGTCCGTCCCCTTGGGTTTCAGGCAATTGGCGCTGTCCCAGGAGCCCTGCCAGGAACTGAGGTAGCTTGAGGGCGTGTTGGAACCTGCGGCCGAGAAGGGAAAAACGAGGCCCCGTCCGCCATCGATTCCATACCGGAGAGAAAGGAAACGGCGGCGAAGTTGGTCGCTGAGCGTACCGCCCTGCACATGGGAGCCGCCAATCTGCAGCACCCGCACGTCTCCGGAGCCGGTGGTCAGGAGCGTATCCAACTTGCGGAGGAAGAGGCTGTAGTCCGGGGAAGAGCCGGCCGGATACTGCAAGACGCTTTTGTCCGGTCTGGTGAACGGATATCGGCGGGCGTCGGCATCCGTGAGGAAAAGCCCCAGCAAGAGGGTACAGAATAAGATTCGCTTCATTTCTTTCGGAGCTGATAAAAGTCATGATACGTCAGGAAGGAGCGCGTGAGGGCTTCTCCCGCCTCCCGCGCACCGGCCGGGGTAAAGTGGATGTAGTCCGGCCCGGCCAACGGAGGGGAATGTCTTACCCACTCCACCATGGAATTCTCGCCTCCCATCATGTGGAAGAGGTCCCAGAAAGCGGCGTCGTTCCTGAGGGCCGTAGCCTTGAGGGAATCCACCATCTGGGGCAGGCGGGGCCAGGTGACAATGCGCCCGTTCACGCTCTTTCCCATATCTGACGGGCCGATTAGGAGAATCTTCGCCTCCGGGGCCGCCCGGTGGAAATACTGGATTTGCCGGGTCATCTGCTCCTGATACTTCTCTATGCTCCGGGTACCTCCCACCGCGGGGATGAAATTGCCTCCGAACTGGAGGATGATGAGCCGGGTATCGGCCAGGGCCAGGTTCTCCCGCATCACAGTAGAGTCTATCCGGGTGAAAATGGTGCCGGTGCTGCCCCTGAGGGGTACATTGTCCACAGTTACGCCACCGTCTCCGTCGGCCGATATGCCGTAAATCTCGGCCCGGCCCTTGAAGCGGAGCATCGCCCTTTTCACGGGGCGGGAGAACTGCCAGGTCTGGAGGGTGACGCCGCTTTCAGCCGTTCGCGTGGTGAGGCTGGTTTTCACCGTATCGCTGCTCACTTTTATTTCCAATCCCTTGTCTGCATGTCCGTAAAGAACGCTCACGGAAGAGAACTCCTTCACGCGCTCCCGGGTGTTCTTGTTCCCGCTTACCCTCAGGCTTACCGTTCCGCTGCCGGAGAGCTGCACCACCTGGGCCAGCATGCCGTAGCGGCTGTGACCGGCGCGGGAGGTGGTGGAATCTCCATACATGGTGTAATGGGCCAAGGCGCCGTTTGCCGTATGGTAGATGGATGCCGACGGAACATTGCCCAGGGCCGGGAAAAAGCCGGTTCCCATGCCCCCGAAGCGCTCCTGGAGGCCTTCTCGCAAGTCCTGGCTGATGCGGTCCATCTCTATCTGCGAGTCTCCGTAATGCAGGATTCGGACAGTCCGGCCTTGCGCCTTCGCCTGCTCCATTTCCTCAAACAGGGCGTCAAAGAAGGTGACATCGTCTCCGGGCAGATAGATGCGGTCCGGATTCTCATGGAAGAAGGTCTCATAATAGCGGAGGGTGTCCTGGTCCATCTCAAAACGGGCGTCCACGCTCCGGAGCACGGAATCCACGTCTACCCGGGCCATGCGGGCGTCCTCCAGCGCACCTTCATAAGACGCGAAACGGAGGGTGTAGAAACCCAGGTTCACGCCCCGCGCGGGGGTTATGAGCCACAGCAGGCCCAGCGCCGCAAAAACGCTGCAGAAAAATAGAAGAACCTGCTTTGTACTCATATCCGACAAATATACACATTTTCTTTCAAGTTGTTTCCGGCCTTTTGCCTTGACAACTAATTCATTGACACACAGTGTGTTATATAACATTTCTCGTTCAAAAATTGAACGAGAAATGTATTGCAAGTCTATGAGTATCAGCTATTTAGCTGTCAAGGAAAATTAGACTTCCGTGGCGGTGGCAAACTCGGAGAGGAAGCGCATGTCGTTCTCGAAGTAGTGGCGGAGGTCGTTCACCTGCCACTTGAGCATGGCAATGCGCTCTACGCCCATACCGAAGGCGAAGCCGCTGTACTGCTCAGGGTCTATTCCGCTGGCCTTGAGCACGTTGGGGTCTACCATGCCGCAGCCCATAATCTCCAGCCAGCCGGTTCCCTTGCAAATGTTGCAACCTTTTCCGTGGCAGATGTTGCAGCTAACGTCCACCTCGGCGGAAGGCTCCGTGAAGGGGAAGTAGGAGGGGCGCATGCGAATCTGGGTATCGGCCCCGAACATCTCGCGGGCGAAGAGCAGGATGGCCTGCTTCAAATCGGCAAAAGTGACATCCTTGTCAATGTAAAGGCCTTCCACCTGATGGAAGATGCAGTGGGCGCGGGCCGATATGGCCTCATTGCGGAAAACGCGGCCGGGGCACACCACACGGATGGGCAGCGACTGCTTTTCCATGGTGCGAACCTGCACGGAGGAGGTGTGCGTGCGCAGGAGCAGCGGGTTGGGGTGGCCGGTGCTCACGAAGAAGGTGTCCTGCATCTCGCGGGCCGGATGGTTGGGCGGGAAGTTGAGGGCCTCGAACACATGGTAGTCGTCCTCGATTTCCGGACCCTCGGCCACATCGTAGCCGAATTTGCGGAAAATGTCCACAATCTGCTGGCGCACAATGGAGACAGGATGGCGACTGCCCAGCGGGAAGGCGTCTCCGGGCATGGAGAGGTCTTCCTTGGGGGCCGATGCCTCCTCGCTTTCCTCTACGGCAAACTTGAGCTCTTCGATGCGGGCATTGGCGGCCTTCTTGAGCTCGTTGAGCCTTTGGCCATATTCCCGTTTCAGCTCCGGGGCCACCGAGCGGAACTGCTCCATGAGGGCGGTGATTTCACCCTTCTTGCCCAGAAAACGGATGCGGGCTTCTTCGGCCTCCTTGGCGGTGGTGGCCTTCAAATCGGCCAGTTCCTTGAAAATCTGATCAATCGCTTCCTTCATTTTATGAAGATTCTAACATTTAACGTTGTTTAATACCTATTTTTTACTTTTCTTGTTACGCTTGTCACGGGCTTCCTGGGCCTTCTTTCCGCCGGTTTTCCAGTATTTGTTCCACTGCTCCGGCGTAAAGAAACGCTTGTAGGAATCATCTATCTTCTGCATCCACCTGTCCTGCACCACAATGTACAGGTCACGGTTTTCCACCTTGGCCTCCTGCATTTTCTCCAGCTCCTTGTTCATTTCCGGGATGTCGTGGCGGAGGGTGGAGTCTACATAGAACTCCTGCCAGTACTCCAGATTCAGCAGGGTGGACAGACGTTGAACCTCTTTGTCCAGCATTTCCTGGAGCTGTTTTTCCCTTTGCTCAGGGGTCTGGGGGCCCTGATTTTGGGCCGATGCTGCAAAAACACCCAGGCAGACGGCGGCGAAAACGCTTAATAAATGATAAATTTTCATATCTTTGCAAGATAATGTCAGACGACAAAATTACGCAATAAATCGAAAAAGCCCAAAATACGATGAAAAAATCGCTCTTGAAATTCACGCTGGCCACCGCTGCACTCCTGCTGGGAGCCGCCGTCGCCCGTCCCTGCACCAACGTCATCATCTCCCGCGGTGCCTCTACAGACGGCTCTGTGCTGGTTTCTTATGCGGCCGATTCCCATACCCTCTTCGGAGAGCTGTACTACAGGCCCGCCAAGGACTGGAAGGCCGGCAGCACCCTGCAGATTTACGACTGGGACTCCAACAAACCCTTGGGCGTAATAGAGCAGGTTCCCCATACTTTCCAGACCGTAGGCAACATGAACGAGCACCAGCTCATCATCACGGAAACCACCTGGGGCGGCCGTGCAGAGCTGGAAGACAAGACCGGAGGCATTGACTACGGTTCCCTCATCTACATTACCCTGCAGCGTGCCAAAACGGCCCGTGAAGCCATCCAGACCATCGTCTCCCTGGCCAACGAATACGGCTACGCCTCGGAAGGAGAGACCTTCTCCATCGCCGACAAGAACGAAGCCTGGATCATGGAACTGATTGGCAAGGGTACCAACATGCGCAACGGCTACAACACGCAGAAGGGCATCGTCTGGGTGGCCATGCGCGTGCCCGACGGGGCCATCTGCGCCCACGCCAACCAGGCCCGCATCGGCAAATTCCCCATGAATGACCCCGAGAACTGCCTCTATGCCCCGGACGTGATTTCCTTCGCCCGCCGCAAGGGCTATTTTGACGGAGAAGACAAGGACTTCAGCTTCAAGAAGGCCTACTGCCCTGTCGATTTTGGCACCGTCCGCGGGTGCGACGCCCGTGCCTGGAGCGCCTTCAACATCCTCACGGACGGCTGGTTCTCCTTCTATGATGAGAAGGGCAACGCCGTTACCCGGGACGCCTATACCTATTTGGACTATGTGATGGGCCGCAACCTGGAGGGAGACATTCCCCTCTTTGTGTTCCCCCGCAAGAAGATTGGCGTCAAGGACGTGGCCGATGTGATGAGAGACCACTACGAGGGCACCCCCATGGACATGACCCAGGATATCGGAGCCGGTGGAAACGCCCTTCCGTACCGCTGGCGTCCCATGGAATTCACCGTCGAGGGCAGCACCTATGTGAACGAGCGTGCCATCGCCACCCAGCAGACCGGCTTCTGGATGGTGGGCCAGGCCCGCAACTATGTCCCCGACGTGGTGGGAGGCATCCTCTGGTTCGGTACGGACGACGCCGCCACCTCCTATCTCACGCCCATCTACACCAGCGTGACCAAGGTGCCGGAATGCTTCCGCGAGGGCAACGGAGACCGCCTGCACTATTCTCCCACCGCCTCCTTCTGGGTGAACAACCGCATCTCCAACGCCTGCTACAAAATGTATAACCAGATGGCCCCCTATGTGCGCGAGCGCATAGACCGCTTCGAGGTGGAACAGATGGAGCACCGCACCCACTCGGTGGACAGCATGGCCGTGGTCATGTACAACCAGGTAGTAGTGAAACTGCAGAAGAAGCTGGAATCCAAGCACGACACCATGGTATCGGCCAAACCCTTTGCCAAGATTGTCAAATACGTCACCAACTACTGCATGGACACCGCCGAGCAGCAGTTTGACAAATGGAAGAACCTGGAGGTAGAGCTGCTGGTGAAATTCATGGACGGCAACGTGCTTCCCCAGGACGAGGACGGAAGGTTCATCCACGCCAAGTACAGCGAGGGAATGCCTGCCAAAGTGGAGCAGCCTGGCTATACAGACCTCTGGAAGGAGACGGTGGCCCGGGAGCATGGCATGACCATCCGCGCACCCAAACAGTAATGGCTCGCGAAATCGAAAGAAAGTTTTTGGTCAAGGGCAGTTTCAAGGAGGCTGCCTTTGCCGCCCTCCGCATCAGCCAGGGCTATATCTGCCGGGGCAGCGGCCGCACGGTGCGGGTACGCATCCGCGGAGAACAGGGCTTCCTTACCATCAAAGGCCCGTCGGCCGATGGCGGCCTCAGCCGCTTCGAGTGGGAAAAGGAGATTCCCGTCCGGGAGGCCCGGGAGCTGATGACGCTTTGCGAGCCCGGCATCATAGACAAGACCCGGCATCTGGTAAAAGCCGGAAAACACACCTTCGAGGTGGACGAATTCCACGGAGACAACGAGGGCCTGATTGTGGCCGAAGTGGAACTGGACGCGCCGGACGAAGCCTTTGAACGGCCTTCCTGGTTAGGAGAGGAAGTAACCGGAGACCGGCGTTACTACAACGCCAGTCTTTCGCTGAACCCGTATAAGAATTGGAAATAATTCTTATATTTGTCCTTGCAAATAACACCAAAACTATGAACTGGCTTTTCTATCTGGTTCCCGCCGCCGCATTGCTGGCGCTTCTGTTCGCCTGGATTTTCTTCCGGCAGATGTACAGGGAGAGCGAAGGAACCCCTACCATGAAAGAAATCGCACAGTATGTGCGCGAGGGTGCCATGGCATACCTCAAACAACAGTATAAGGTAGTGGTTGTGGTATTTCTGGTCCTGGCCGCTTTGTTTGCCGTCCTGGCCTATGGCTTTGGCGTACAGAACCCTTGGGTGCCGTTCGCCTTCCTCACGGGCGGCCTGTTCAGCGGCCTGGCGGGCTTCGTGGGCATGAAGACGGCCACCTACGCCAGCGCCCGCACGGCCAACGCCACCATGCGCAGCCTCAACAGCGGCCTCAAGATAGCCTTCCGCTCCGGCGCCGTGATGGGCCTCACCGTGGTGGGTCTGGGCCTTTTGGACATTGCCATCTGGTGGAGCGTCCTCAAGATTTTTTACGACCCCTCCGACGCCCAGAACCTGGTTGTGATTACCACCACCATGCTCACCTTCGGCATGGGTGCCTCCACACAGGCGCTCTTTGCCCGCGTGGGCGGCGGTATCTACACCAAGGCGGCCGACGTAGGGGCCGACATTGTGGGTAAAGTGGAGCAGGACATCC
>CAMOKK010000053.1 GCA_946617545.1 uncultured Bacteroidales bacterium
ATCCTCCTCCGCCAAAGGAAACCCACTCTTCAAGATTAATGATTTTTGCTTCCATATATTATTGTTTCTTTCCTTTGAAGGTATAGCCCGTCTTTTCAACGGCGGCTCGGAGGTCTTCCTCCCTGGCCGGTCCCTTGACGGTGAGGGTGTTCCGGGAGGCGTTGGCCTTGGCGCTTTCCACGCCGGGGATTTCCTCAACGGAGCGCACCACCGCCGCCTCGCAGTGGCTGCAGTGCATCCCTTCCACCGTATAAACGGTCACATCTGCCTCTTGGGCCGATTTGTGCAAAATCTTATCGAAGAGTTTCATAAGTAAAGCATAAATAATCAAAACAGTCAAAACGCCGGCACAGATGAGCTTGAAGAGGCCCGGGCCGCCGGCTCCGTGATGGGCTGCATGGTGCATGGAGTCCATGGGAATCTGAAGGCCGACGGCATTCACCGCAAAGCCGAAGCCGATGGCAAACACCACGATGGTAAGAAGGTAAATCCAGGTAAAACGGCGTCCCAGAGCCTTACGGACTACCAAGATGGAGGCCATGTTCACCGCCGGACCGGCCATGAGCATGACCAGTGCCGCTCCCGGAGAGAGCCCTTTCATGATAAGGGCCGCCGCCACCGGAATGCTGCCGGTGGAGCAGATGTACATGGGAATGGCAATCAGCAGAATCACCAGCATCTGCAGCAGGGGCTGCGAGCCGAAGCGCAGGAAAAAGCTGTCCGGCACCGCCACCTGGATGAGGGCGGCCACCAGCAGGCCCAGCACCAGGCGCCCGCCGATATCCTGTATCATGTCATAATAGGCATATTTGAGAACCCGCCAAAGGCGGTTTCCGCTTTCAACGCGGCAGGATGCGTCCGCAAAGCCGTCTCCCTCCCCTTCCTTGACAAAGCGGTTTACCAGCAGTCCCCCGCACACACCGGTCACCAGCGCGGCCACGGGACGCACGACGGCAAAGCCCAGGCCCATCAGCGAGAAGGTGGCCAGGATAGAATCGATTCCCGTCTGCGGCGTAGCAATCAGAAAAGAAGCCACGGCGCCCTTGGAGGCACCCTCTTTTTTAAGCCCCACCGCCGTGGGAATGACCCCGCAGGAACAAAGCGGCAGCGGAACACCCAGCAGCGCCGCCCAAAGAACGGCGAACTTGTTGTCTTTAGAAAGGTAGCGCGCGTAGAAGCGCTTAGGCACAAACACGTGCAGAATGCCCGCGATGAGAAAACCCAGCAGCAGATATGGGCTCATCTCACAGACCACATTCAGGAGTGAAGTAAAGAATGCATGCATACTATCATGCGAAGTTAGTATTTTTTTCTATCTTTGTTCAATTTAAATTGATATAAAATGAACTTTAGCGGAATCATCGTTGGCGTAGCCGTTTTCCTTATCATCGGCATCTGCCATCCCATCGTGATTAAAATGGAGTATTACTGGAGCAAGCGCAGCTGGTGGGTGCTGGCCCTGGCCGGCGTCTTGTTCTCCGTCCTCTCCCTCCTTCTTGACGGCATCATCCCCTCCACCATCGCCGGTGCCACCGCCTTCTCCTGCTTCTGGGGCATCCATGAACTGCTCTTCCAGGAAACCCGCGTGCTCAGGGGCTGGTTCCCGGAGAACCCCGCCCGTCACGAGTATTATGAGCGCAGGCGCAAGGAACTGGGAGAAAAGCTCACTCCCTATGCCAACCACAAACACCTGAAAGAAAAAATCAAGTAATTTTTTCAAAATATCGCTTGCGATATAAAATATTTGTCGTATATTTGCATCGTGAACGATACAAATAAGCATTATACACTATGAACGCACAAACATCCATTCAGATTCTGCAGGCCTACGCCACGGACCTGGGAGCGGCGGCATAAAACGGACAAGACATGGAAAAGATTTATGATTTCAAGGCCCTGAACAACAAGGGGGCCGAGGTAAACTTCAGCGAATTCGAGGGCAAAGTGCTCATGATTGTGAACACGGCGTCCAAGTGCGGCTTTACGCCCCAGTACGACGGCCTGGAAGCCCTGTACAAGAAGTACAAGGACCAGGGGCTGGTGATTGTGGGCTTCCCCTGCGACCAGTTTGCCCACCAGGAGCCCGGCTCCAACGAGGAAATTGCGGAATTCTGCCGCCTGAACCACGGCGTCACCTTCCCGCTCATGGCCAAGATTGAGGTGAACGGAGACAACGCCCACCCCATCTACAAATACCTCAAGGCCCAAACCAAAGGTATCCTCGGAAGCGCCATCAAGTGGAACTTCACCAAATTCCTCATCAACCGGGACGGCAGCGTCATCAAACGTTACGCCCCCACCGTAACCCCGGAAAAGATGGAGAAGGACATTCAGGGAATGCTCTGATGGCTGCCGAGGAATTTCTGCTGGACAATCAGCTCTGTTTCAGGCTGTACACCGCTTCGCGCCTTCTCACCCAGGCCTACCATCCCCTGCTGAGCGCCAAGGGTCTCACCTATCCTCAGTATCTGGTACTGCTGGTCCTGTGGGAGAAGGACGCCCAGCCGGTGAACGACATTGCCAAGCGGCTGCTGCTGGAAACCAACACCGTCACTCCCCTGCTCAAGAGGATGGAGGCCGAAGGCATCCTGACGCGCCGCAAGGGAGAAAAGGACGCCCGGCAGATGATTGTTTCCCTCACCCCCAAAGGAAAGAATCTGCAAAAAGAACTCAAAGACGTCCCGGCCACGGTGGGAAGTGCCGTCCTCTGCAAGGAAGTGACGCCCGAAACCGTTCCGGGGCTGTTTATGACTCTGGACGGAATTATCGGCCAATTATCCAAAAAACAACATGAATCTTAAAACCCTTTTGGCGGCCTGCATAGCCGTCACCCTAAGCGCCTGCAGCACAGACATGGACACCATCTATCAATTCAAAGACAGCAGCAACAAGGGCCAGGAGGTGGACTTCTCCCAGTTCAAGGGAAAAGTGCTCCTGATTGCCAACACCGCTTCCAAATGCGGTTTTACGCCCCAGTACGAAGGCCTGGAGGCCCTCTATCAACAGTACAAGGACCAAGGCCTGGTGGTGATTGGCTTCCCCTGCGACCAGTTCGGTCACCAGGAGCCCGGAACGGCCGATGAGATTGAGACCTTCTGCAAGCTCAATTACGGCGTCACCTTCCCGCTCATGGCCAAGACGGAAGTGAACGGAGAAAACGCCAATCCCATCTTCCAGTGGCTCTACGGACAGCTTCCCTTCCAGGGCTTCGGAGATTCCGACACCGCCAAAATGATGGACAAGATGCTCTCCGGACGCAATCCGAACTATGCAGCCAACCCGGACATCAAGTGGAACTTCACCAAGTTCCTGGTGGACAAAAAGGGAAAGGCCGTGGCCCGCTTCGAGCCCACAGCCACGCCCGAATCCATGAAAGAGGCCATCGAAAAGCTGCTCAAATAGTTTTAAAGAGCATCCCGCCTATATTGTCCTGTCTGGCTCCGGTGACGGAACGCAGGCAGGACACTTGGTTTGTCATGTACAGTACGCCCAGGAAGGCGAAGATGAGCGCTTCCTTGAACTCGATGATGGCCGGTTCCGGCACAACCACATGGCAGCCGGAGAGCTCCCGCATCCGCGCTATCAGGAACTTGTTGTAGGCTCCCCCGCCCGTTACCAGCAGGCTGCGTCCGGGTTTCGTAACCTTGGCAAGCTGCTGGGCGCAATGCTCGTAATACGTCCTAAGAAGGTCCTCCAAGGAAAGGCCGCAGCCGTCCAGGAGCGGGAACACCCGGGCTTCCACCCATTCCCGGCCCAGGGACTTGGGCGCCGGTGCGGAATAATAATCCAGGGCATTGAGCCTGTCTAAAAGCGGCTGGTTCACGCTGCCCCGGGAGGCTATCTGCCCGTCCCGGTCCATATCCAGCCCCACGCTGCGGGCAAAGCGGTTGATGACATAATTCACCGGAGAAATGTCAAAGGCGATGCGCCTATCCCCTTCCCGCCAGGAAATATTGGAAAAGCCGCCGATATTCAGGCAGTAATCGTACTCCCCGAAAAGCAGATTGTCCCCAACCGGCACCAGCGGAGCGCCCTGGCCGCCCAGCATGATGTCCAGGCGGCGGAAGTCCGACACGGTGGGAATCCCCGTTTCGGCCGCAATGGCGGCGCCGTCTCCAATCTGGAACATAATCCGCTTGGCGGGCTCGTGGAAGACGGTGGAGCCGTGCGAGGCGATGATATCCGGCTTCACCCCGAACTCCGCCATGAATTCGTTCACCCGTCGGCCCAGATAGCGGCCATACTCGCTGTGGAAGGCCACAAATTCATAGGCCGACATGTGCTGGACGTCCCGGGCAAGCTTCTGCCGCAGTTCCTCCGGGTAATCATAGCCCCGGGCACAGTCAATGTGGAAGGACCATCGGCCCTCCCGGCAGCTGAAAGTGGCGCAGCAGACATCCAGGCCGTCCACGGAAGTTCCGGACATCAGGCCGATACTGGTCATCGTTTGGCTCATTGCATTCTCGTTTTAGTCTGTACAAAGATAGAAGATTTTTCGTATATTTGGATGTAAAACAGCGACGCCATGAGTAAAGACAACAGACTTTCTCTCTTCGCCGGCCTCCTGATAGGCCTGGGCGCATACGGTTTCCTGGCCCTCGGCGGCATTCCCGGGGCCGTCATCTTCGCCTTCGGCCTGGTGGGCGTGGTGCTCTCCGGCACCCTCCTGTATACGGGCAAGGCGGGTGTGATGACGGATATCGGCGCCCTTGCCAAAATCTGGCTGTTCAATGTGCTGGGCTGTATCCTTATCGGCCTGCTGGTGCTTTCCATCGGCGGAGAGCCCATGGAAAGGGCGCAGACGGTGGTAGCCGGAAGACTGGCCCAAGGCCCTTGGCGCTCCTTCCTCAGGGCTGTGGGCTGCGGTCTTATCATCGACATTTCCGTCTGGCTGTACCGCAGTTCCAAGTCCCTGGTACCGGTCCTCTTCGGCGTGCCGCTGTTCATCGTTTGCGGCTTCTACCACTCTATCGCGGATGTAGTGTACCTGGTTGGCGCCCGGACCTGGAGTTCCGCCATCCTCTGGTACTACCCCGTCATCGTAATAGGAAACTATGTGGGCTGCAATGTGCGCCGCGTAGTGCTCCCTAAAGAGAGCTAAATGGGGATGGAAACCTTAACGCTGATGTTCCGGCCCATATTGTACACCCCCGCCTCCTTGAGCCGGCTCAGGTGCGGCATATAAGCCTTGTCCGTCAGGTTGGACCCTATCAGATAAACCGAGAAGCGCGTCTTTCCCTTAATCACCACATCCGTTCCGGCCGATGCCCCTATGAGCACATAGGCCGGCGTGGCGGTCTCCGTTCCGTCGATGGAATAGAAACGGTTCTGAGCCATGTTCCAGTCCAGGTTCAGGGCCAGAAAGGCATTGTTGAAGGTTTGGCCTCCGTGGGTGAACTCGTACTTGATTTCCGAGAAAAGACGCGGGGCCGGTATCAGGGGCAGGGCCTCGCCTCCCCTCTCATTGGCAAATACACAGCTGAAGGCAGAAGAAAGATGCAGGCTGTGGACGGGATGCACGTCCAGGACCAGTTCGCCTCCCCGCAGATGGGCCAGGCCACTCACAAAGGCATAGACCGGCAGTCCTTCGTCGGACAGTTCGCCGTTTTTCACGGCAAAGATGTAATTGCTCACCCGGCTCAGGAAAAAAGCGCCGTGTACGGAAACGTACTTGGATTCAAAATCCAGCCCCAAGTCTCCCTGCAGGCTGTATTCCGGCCTTAAATCCTTGTTTCCCAGCTCGTAGCGGAGCGTCCCTTCATGCTCGCCGTTGGAGGCCAGCTCGGAAAGGTTGGGCGCCCGGAAGCCGCGGGCTATGTTGGCCCGGACGGTAAAATGTTCTCCCAGCGGCCGAACGGCGCCCAGGCTGGCGCTGAAACCCGGGAAGCTGCGGGAGAAGTCTTCAAAGCGCCCGTCCAAGGCAAAGCTGTGAAGACGGCGGAAATCCATCCGTACGCCTCCGGAGAAAGTCCACTCCCGCCACTGCTTGGAAGCGGTGGCAAAGACTCCGGCGTCAAAGAGCCGGTAGTCGGGAATCAGGTATTCCTCTCCCAGATTCTTGTTGAGCTGGAACATGCCTCCGACGCCCCAGGCGGCCTTCCACTCGGCCGGAAACTCTATCTGATAGCGGATGTCGTAATGGATGGTGTTCAGTTTGAGGTCCAGGCCGCACTCGGTGGCGCTTTCCTCAAACTCCTGCCGACGGTTCTGCTGCCAACCCACGATGGCCTTGAGGTTCCCCTCTCCTATGCGGACGGTATTGTCGCTTACCACCTTGTAGTGACGGACATGCTGGAAGGGCAGGCCGGGCAGGGAGGTCAGCGAGCCTTCATCCCCTCCCTCGATAATACCTGGGGTGAGATGGTAATAGCTGAACTTGAGGCGGGAATAGCCCCAGGAGGCGTTTTTGCCGAACATACCGGAAGCGGCCCGCTCGCGGAAACCGGAATTGTACACCCGGCCGTTGATGCTGTTGCGGTAGGCCTGGGCGTATTTGTCGGAAAAGCGGGCATTCCATACCCAGCCGTTGTGATTGCCGCCGGCCAGGAGCGAGTAGGTAAAAAGATTGTTGTTGCTCTGGTACTCGGCGCTTACATGTCCCTGTACCTTGCCCATGGGAGCCACGGGAGTGCCCCGGAAGATGAGCACGCCCGCCAGGGCGTCGGAGCCGTACATGAGCGAGGCCGGGCCCTTGAGGATTTCCACGGAATGGACGGCGGCCCCGTCCAGTTCTATGCCGTGTTCGTCGCCCCACTGCTGGCCTTCCTGGCGGATGCCGTCATTCACCACCACCACGCGGTTGTATCCCAGGCCGCGGATGACCGGCTTGGCAATGCCGGCTCCCGTTGTAATGGCGCTCAAGCCCGGTTCCGCCGCCAAGGCCTGGATAATGTTCGTGGAGGCCCTTCCCGCCAAATCGGCAGGACGGATGACCGAAACGGGAGTAGGCGTGTTTTTCAGTTTGGTGTCTCCGGCCAGGCCGGTTACCACCACTTCATTCAACTGAAGATGCCGGAAAAAAAGGTCTGAAGAGTCCGGCTGCTCCTGGGCCGTCGCCGAGATGCACAGGCACAGGATAAACGCAATAATACCAGTTCGTTTCATTAGGAGGCAAAGGTACAAAAAAAGGAGGAGGGAAACAAACCTCCTCCTCTTTTACTAGACTTGTAACTCCTTAGCTCATGTCGGCACGGGCCAGGGCATCCTTGTAGTACTGCTGGTCCACAAAGACGTCTTCCTTGTACGGGTTGATGTGACGCTTCTTGGACACATACACGATGTAGCAGATGGCGATGCAGTTGGTCACGAGGGCCAGGGCGCTGATGACAATCATCATAGTCGGGTTGGCAGCCACAACGGAAGGATCTACCGTAGTACCCACGGTGGCAGCTTCGCCGCCGGCAGCCTCATAGAGCTTGCTGATGGTGTTCACGCCTTCGGGATAGAGCACAGGCAGGGTGGCCCAGCTGAACCACTGCTGACCGTTCTTGAAGGTTTCCTGGAACAGCGGGAATACCTGGGCGAACATGCACCAGATGGCCAGGGTGTTGGCGCGGTTCTGGATCCAGCCGCCGCGGTTCCACAGGAGGGCGGCCACGGTGGGGGCCAGCAGCAGGGCGATGCCGCAGTACCAGCTGTGCGTAGGCAGGCAGTTGTAGGTGTAGGCGAAGTTCCAGATGTCGTAGATGAGAATGTAAACCCAGGTCATATCGGCCCAAATCATGTCTTTCTTGTCCTTGGAAGGATACACGTTCCACCAGGCGGTCATGCACATGATGTTGATAAGACCGGCCACGCCGTTCATCACGTTGTGCCAGCCGCCGTACTGCCATACACCCTCGGAAGTGAGCCACCACTTGTTCCAGCCCATGACGGCGCTTTCAAAGTCGGACACACAGGCGATGAGGATGTTGATACCCACAATCACAAAGGGGAAGGGTTTGAACCAGTGCTTGGCGCCGATTCCCCATTTGTACTTGATCATCATGAAGCCGATACAGCCGGCGGTGGCGGCATACAGCTTGGCATAGTGGAACCAGCCCTGCATGTAGATGTGCGTCTGGTTCTCCAGAGCCCACTGGCTGCCGTTCCTCACGCCAATCCAGATGGCCAGGAAGTAAACGGTGAGGGCCAGCGGAACGGCCAGGAAAGTGATGATACCGCCCAACTTGGTGCGACGGGCGAACTCATTGAGGAGGATGAGTCCGCAGAGAACCACCAGGAGCATGCCCCACTGTGAAAGGGCGTTAGCTCCATACACTTGGAAAAACATAATTAAAAAAGGTTTAAGTATAAAAATGTACTATTTGTCCGGTACTTCTATTTCTTTGATTTCCACTTCATTGCCCCGCAGAAGGTAGGTGTGTT
>CAMOKK010000054.1 GCA_946617545.1 uncultured Bacteroidales bacterium
ACGCAGTACCTGCTGGAGCGGGAAGACATCGACCTTCGGCTCATCGAGATAGACACGGAAAGCGTGGAATACCTCCTGACGCACTTTCAGGGCATGCAGGGCCGATTGATGGAGGGAGACTTCCTGCAGCTGAAACTGGAAAAGCTGTTCCCGGAGCAGTTTGCCATCATCGGCAATTTCCCCTACAACATCTCTTCGCAGATTTTCTTCAAGGTGCTGGACTACAAAGACCGTATTCCGGAAGTGGTGGGCATGGTGCAGAAGGAGGTGGCGGAGCGCATTGCGGAAAAGCCCGGCAGCAAGACCTATGGCATCCTGAGCGTGCTGCTGCAGGCCTGGTACAATATCGAATACCTCTTTACGGTGGGCTCCGGCTGCTTTGCCCCGCCGCCCAAGGTGGAGAGCGCCGTGATTCGGCTCACCCGCAATTCCCGCACGGAGCTGGGCTGTGACGAGAATCTGTTCAAGACGGTGGTGAAAACGGCCTTCGGACAGCGCCGCAAGATGATGCGCAATCCCCTGAAGCCTCTGGCCCTGGCCCGCGGCAAGGCCGATATCCTTTCTCAGGACATCTTTTCTCAGCGCCCGGAGCAGCTTTCCGTAGAGGACTTCGTGGCCCTCACCAATTTATTGGATTAAGCAATCCAGCCCTTTTCCAGCAGTACCTGCGCAATCTGGACGGCGTTGGTGGCGGCGCCTTTGCGGATATTGTCGCTCACGCACCAAAGGTTGAGTCCGTTTTCCACGGAAGGGTCCCGGCGGATGCGCCCCACAAACACCTCGTCTTTCTCCCAGGCCGTCAGGGGCATGGGGTAAAGATTCTCTTCGGGCTTGTCCTGAATCACCACCCCGGGCATATCGGCCATCAGCTGAACCGCGTCCCCAAGTTGGAAAGGCTTGAGGAATTCCACGTTCACGCTCTCCGAATGGCCGCCTTTCACCGGCACCCGCACGGTGGTGGCCGATACGGCTATACTGCTGTCTCCCAGAATCTTGCGGGTTTCATTCACCATCTTCATCTCCTCCTTGGTATAACCATCGGGGAGGAAGGAGTCGATGTGCGGCAGAATGTTGAGGTCAATGGGGTGGGGAAACTTGGTGCCGCTGCCGCCGGCCCTTTCGGCCTCCAGCTGCTCGATGCCGCGCTGCCCGGCACCCGTTACGCTCTGGTAGGTGCTCACCACAATCCGTTTGATGCCATAGGCCTTGTGCAGCGGGGCCAGGGGCAGCACCATCTGGATGGTGGAGCAGTTGGGGTTGGCAATGATATAATTTTCCGGGCCGATGGCGTCCGGGTTAATCTCCGGCACCACCAGCGGCACCTCCGGGTCCATGCGCCAGAAAGAGGAATTGTCCACTACGCGGCATCCGGCCGCCGCAAAGCGCGGGGCCAGTTCTCCGGACGCAGCGCCGCCCGCACTGAAAAGGGCCAGGGCGGGCTTGCGGGCAATGGCCTCGTCGGCACTCATTACCGTCCATTCCTTCCCCCGGAAACTCACTTTCTTGCCCCAGGAGCGCTCAGAGGCCACTGGAAGCAGTTCTGTAACAGGAAAGTTACGCTCCTCCAAAACCCGGAGCATCTTGGTCCCCACCAGGCCGGTGGCACCCACTACTGCAACTAACATAAAAGTTTCTTCTTAAAAACTTGTGCAAGATACAAAAAATATGCGTAAGTTTGTGAAAATAGACTCTGACCATGAAAAAAATTTGGGCCCTTGCGGCCACCCTTTCCCTCCTTGCCGCATGCTCTCCTGAAATTTCCTGGACGGAAGGTCCCACCGGGGCCGACGGGCGGGCCGTCCAGACCCTGACCTTGAAAAACATGCCTGCTGGGGCCCGCATCTGGTTCCAGGAACTGTTTGACAACCACGAGATGGTGGAAGGTCCCGTGAGCGAAATCCACCATTTCCAGGGCACCACCTTCTGGTTCGACGTTCCCGAGGGTGCCGGAAGAGAATTCACCGTCCAATACAAAGGCCGCCCGCTGCCCCGCCGCTCCTGGGCTCCCGAGGGCTTTGTGCTGCAGGTGAAAGGCCGTGAAGACCGGCCGATAGCCGCCAGCTATACCTTCCGCGACTGGGAAGGAACGCAGCCGGACCCTGCCTTCTTTGCCAAAAGCTATCCCGTACAGGCCGCAGACCTCATTCCCGTCCCCAAGCGGGTAAGCTACGGAGAGGCACCCGCAGCGCCGGCGCCTCAAAAGCGCCCGGCGGGCTGGTATCGGCTCACCCTCGATGCCGAGGGAAAGCCTTCCGTGGAATCGGCCGATGAAGACGGAGCCCGCTATGCCGCCGTCACCCTGGCCAAGCTTCCGGAAGGAACGCGGGACGTAGTCATCGAAGATTGGCCGGATTTGGGCCTGAGGGGCTTCATGCTGGATGTGGTGCGGGACTTCCGCCCCAAGGAAGAGGTTCTGAAGGTGCTGGACATCATGGCCTCCTACAAGCTGAACCTCTTTCACTTCCACTTGGGAGATGACGAGTCCTGGTGCCTGGAAATCCCTCAGATTCCGGAACTTACCTCCTTTGGCGCCCATCATGAGCTCCCGGACTGGGACCTGAAGGAGACGCGGGGTCTCAAACCGCAGGCCGGCGGCCGGATTGGCGTGGATACTTATTATACGCAGGAGGAATACAAGGAAATCCTGCGCTACGCCTGGTCCAAGGGCATTGCCGTGGTGCCGGAGTTCGACGCCCCCGGCCACTCCCGGGCGGCCATCCGGTCGGTGGAGGCCTATATCCGCCGCAGCGGAGACGAAAGCTATCGCCTGCAAGACCCTGCCGACACTTCCCGCTACTGGAGCGCTCAGGATTTCAAGGACAACGTGCTGAGTATCGGCCTGCCGGGCGTTTACAAGTTCTACGGGCTGGTTTTTGATGAGGTGAAGCGCATGCACGCGGAAGCCGGCGTGCCGCTCCCCGCCATCCACATTGGCGGAGACGAGGTGCCGGACGGCGCCTGGGCGGGGCAGGACAAGATGGCCCTCAAGGACCGGTTTACCCGGCGCATGCTGGACCTGGCCATCGAAAAGGGTGTGAAACTGGCCGGCTGGCAGGAGCTGGTGCAGGGCATCCGTCCGGAAACGCTGGAGGCCCTCAGGCCCCAGCTGCTTTTCGTAAATGCCTGGAGCACATTGGGAGAAAATGCCAAACTTACCTACCAGCTGGCCAACGACGGCATTCCGGTGCTGCTTTCCAACGTTCAGCATGCCTATGTAGACTTGGCCTATTCCGACGACCCCAAGGACATCGGCCTGCATTGGGGCGGGTATGTGAACGAAATCAGCAGTTTCTCCCTCCAGCCCTGGAATATCTGCGAGGAGGTGGCGCTGGAGCACCCGGAGAACATCGTGGGGGCCGAGGCCCTGCTGTGGTCGGAGAACCTGCGCTGTTTTGACAACGCCACCTACCAGATGCTGCCCAAAGCCCTGGGCATTTGGGAACGCGCCTGGAACAGCCGTCCGTCCTGGCCCGCGGAAGAGGCTTTCCGGGCCGATTTCGACCGCTTCTACAGCATAATAAATGCCCGTGAGATGCCCCTGTGGGACCGGGAGGGGTACTGCTACAAAAAACGCTGATATATGGATTAACGCGAAAATTGCGTATATTTGCAGACTATGACAAATGTGCTGGGCATATTCGGCTTTCTGAGCTTCGGCTGGGTAGACCTCCTGGATATCTTCATGGTGGGTCTGCTTATCTTTCTGCTGATCAGAAGCATCCGGGGAGACTCCACCGTCTTTAATATCGTGATTGTGCTGGTGGCGCTCCTGCTGTTGCAGGCCGTTGTGTCGGCCCTGGGCATGCGGATGATGACGGCCCTTCTGAACGCCCTGTTGGATGTGGGTGTGCTGGCGGTAATCATCCTGTTCCAGCCGGAAATCCGCCACATGCTCAACCGTTTTGCCGTACAGTCCGGCCTTACCCGCCGAACCGGAGAGCTGTTCAACCGCATCCTCGGAATCCAGGAGGACAAGATGGGCAGCCACAGCGTGGAGGAGCTGGGAGAGGCCGTGAGGGCCATGTCGGCCGAAAAAACGGGCGCACTCATCGTGCTCCAGCACAAGTCTTCCATGGAAGAATACATGGAAACGGGAGACCGTTTCGAGGCCGATATCAACCGTCGGCTCATCATGAATATCTTTTTCAAGAATTCACCCTTGCACGACGGGGCCATGATTATTGTGGGAGACCATATCGCCGCCGCCCGCTGCCAGCTTCCCATGACCAACCGGACAGATATCCCCGCCCATTACGGGATGCGCCACCGCGCGGCCATCGGCCTCAGCGAGGATACGGATGCCGATATCCTGGTGGTGTCTGAGGAAACGGGCAACGTGAGTTTTGTGCGGGGCGGAGAAATCCGCACGGTGCAGGACATGAAGGAACTGCGGCAGCTGCTGGGTTCCATAATGGCTACGGAGGGAGGAAAGTAAATGGACGCGAGACTGGAGGCCAAGCTGGGGTTTGACAAGGTGCGGGAAGCCATATCGGCCCGCTGCTCTACGGAATACGCTTCCGAGCGGGTTCAGAAGGAAGAGTTCGTGGCAGACCCCCGGGAAATCCACCACCGGCATCTGTTGACGGACGAGATGCGCCTTATCCTCATGTTCGAGGAAAATTTCCCCACTTCCGGATATATCGACGCCCTTTCGTTCATAGAGCCCATCGGCCAGAAGGCGTCCATCGATGTGCTGTCGCTGGGAAAACTCCGGACTTTGCTGGAAACCCTGCGCAAAGCGCTGCATTTTTTCCATACCGTGAAGGAGGGCATTTACCCCAACCTGCAGCACATGGCTTCGGGTATCAGCGCCCCGGCCCAGGTGATGAGCCGGATAGACGCCATCCTGGACCGCCACGGAGAAATCAAGGATACGGCCTCCGATGAGCTGTACAAGATTCGCCGGAGCATCCGGGACAAAGAGCTCAGCGTTTCCAAACGGATGAACGCTATCCTTCGCCAGGCCCAGCAGGAAGGGCTGGTGGAGGCCGACGCCAGCGTCTCCATCCGCGACGGAAAGATGCTCATTCCGGTGGCATCGGCCAAAAAACGGGCCTTCCAGGGCTTCGTGTATGACGAGAGCGCCACGGGAAAGACCACTTTCATGGAGCCTGCGGAGATTGTAGCCCTGCAGAACGAGATTGCCGAGCTTCATTTTGCCCAGACAAGGGAGATTGCCCGCATCCTCTACGAATTTGCGGAATTCCTGCGTCCCTTTGTGCCGGAGCTCATAGACGGTGCCCGCTATGTGGGAGAGCTGGATTTCATCATGGCCAAGGCGCAGGTATCCCTGGACTACATTGCCGGCATGCCGGTGGTGTCGGAAGAGGGTGAACTGCGGCTCCGGAAGGCCCGGCATCCGCTGCTGGAAAAGAGCCTCAAGAAGGAAGGGCGGCAGATTGTGCCGCTGACGGTAAGCCTTACGCCGCAAAAGCGCATCCTCCTTATTTCCGGCCCCAACGCCGGCGGCAAAAGCGTGTGCCTCAAGACGGTGGGCCTGTTGCAGTATATGTTCCAGTGGGGCATGCTGGTGCCCACTTCAGAGGCTTCCGAACTGCCGGTGTTTGACCGCATCATGGTCTCCATCGGAGACGACCAGTCCCTGGAAAACGACCTTTCCACCTACAGCTCCTTCCTTACGGATATGAAGGCCATGCTGGAAGTGGCCGGTTCCAAGACCCTTGTCCTTATTGATGAATTCGGTTCCGGAACGGAGCCTGCCGCCGGCGGAGCCATTGCGGAAGCCATTTTGCACCAGCTGGATACCCGCGGTGCGTATGGTGTTATCACCACCCACTATACCAACCTTAAACTATATGCCTCCGGAGAGGAGACCGGCGTTGTCAACGGAGCCATGCAGTTTGATGCGGCCACCGTGGCGCCGCTCTTCGTGCTGGAGCAGGGCCTGCCGGGCTCTTCCTTCGCCTTTGAGCTGGCCCGCAAGATGGGCCTGCCGGAGGCCATTGTGCAAGATGCCGAGCAGCGTGCCGGAGAGCAGTTTGTGGGCATTGAGCGCAACCTCCGCAAGATTGCCCGCAGCCGCCGGGCCTTGGACGAGAAGCTTACCAAAATCCGGGCGACGGACAAGACCTTGGAAGGCCTTACGGACCGGTACGAAAAAGAGCTCGAAGACATCAAGGGGATGCGCCGACGCATCCTGGAAGAAGCCCACGAGGAGGCGCAGAAGATTATCAAGGATGCCAACAGGCAGGTGGAAAATACCATCCGCACCATCCGGGAGTCGCAGGCCGCCAAAGACCAGACCAAGGAGGCCCGCTCGGAGCTGCAAGGCTTTTTGGGCGCACTGGCCGAAGAAAGAGGCCGCCGGGACGCCTATATCGACAAGAAACTCCAGGCCGTCCGGGAGCGCAAGGAACGGGAGCAGGCTCGGAAAAAACGTCGCGCCGACGGTCAGACGCTCCGGCAGTTGGAGGAGAAAGAGACTCAGGAGGCCGCCCTGGCCGCCTTCCGCAGCGCTCCGCTTAAAGTGGGGGAGAAGGTCCGTATCAAAGACAACGGGATGGTGGGAGAGGTTTCCAAGATAAGCACCAAGGCCGTGAGCGTGATTGTGGGCAGCATAACCACCAAGCTGCCGCTGGACCGGGTGGAGAGAATTACGGCGGGCGAATACAAGGCGGTGGCCGGAAAACCGGCCGAGAGGCCCCGTCAGGTGTACGATGCCGCCATCAGCGAGCGCAAGGCGCAGTTCAAGCTGGAACTGGATGTAAGAGGGGAGCGGGTGAACGATGCGCTGGAAATTGTGATGCGCTATATTGACGATGCCATCATGCTGGGTGTTCCTTCGGTGCGGATTTTGCATGGAAAGGGAACGGGCGCCCTGCGTGAGGAAATCCAGAAGTACGTGCGCACCGTGCCCGGCGTCAGCTCTGTCGCAGACGAGCATATCCAAATGGGTGGCTCCGGCGTGACGGTAGTGAAATTTGACTAAAACCATAACCATGAACGTTCTTAAAACCAGCAGGATGGGGCAAGTTGGAGAACAAATGGCCTGTGATTTCCTGCAAAGCCGTGGCCACCAGATTCTGGACCGCAATTGGAGGGCCGGCCACCTGGAGCTGGACATTGTGTCCGAAGCCCCGGACGGCCTGCATTTCATAGAGGTGAAAGCCCGGACGGCCCCCGTTACCACCACGGTGACAGACCAGGTGAACAAAGTGAAGCAGAAAAGGATATCGGCCGCAGCCGTCCAGTATCTCAACAAAAAGAACCTGGGCGGGAAAGAAGTATTCTTCGACATTGTTTCCGTGCTTTTTGACGGCAGCCAGACGGTTGTCCGCTATTTCCCCCAGGCATGGATACCCATGTATGTTTAGCCTATGGACAAGCATCGTTATTGTGTAATCATGGCCGACGGCTCCGGAACCCCGGACCAGCTTAGGAGAACCTATGAGCGTTTCGCGCGTTTTTTCCCTTCTGAGCGCATTCTGATTGTCACTCTGGAGGGTTTCGCCTCCCTGGCGCGGGAAACCCTGCCCCAGCTTCCTCAGGAGAATCTTCTTGTGGAGCCCTTTGCCCGCAAGACGGCCCCCTGTATGGCCTACGCGGCCTATACCCTCCTCACCCGGGACCCTCAGGCGGTCATTGTGGCCACCCCCTGGGACCTTTATATCCGGGACGAAGCCCTCTTTGCCCAAACCATCGACGAGGCCTTCCGCTATGTGGAGGAAAACGACGTCCTCATGACGCTGGGCATCGTTCCCAAGGCGCCTGACACCAACTTCGGCTATATCCAGGTGAAGGAAGGCCGCGACGCCCATCTGATGGCCGGTCCGCTGCAGGTGAAAACCTTTACGGAGAAGCCTTCCCGGGAACTGGCCGAGGTTTTCGTGCGCACCGGAGAGTTCTTCTGGAACAGCGGTATCTTCATCTGGAAGGCCTCCACCATCTGTGCCGAGATGGAAAAATACCTCCCGGAGGTGACGGAGCTTTTCCGCGGCTGGGAAGAGCATATCGGGGAGCGCGCCTTCGTGGAAAGCGCCTATGCGGAGTGCCCCAAGGTGTCCTTGGACTACGGTGTCATGGAGCACACCTCCCGGGCCTGGCTTTACCCCGCCCGCTTCGGTTGGGCCGATATTGAGCGGCTGTGAAAAAACCTGTTCATAAGTAACAAAAGTTTTGGAAAATCAGGGAATTATCCCTATCTTTGCGGTCCGCAAAAGTGTGCGGGCCGTAATTTTTTACGGTTAAAGCATTTATAAACAATTAATTAACAAACACCAATGCCTGGTTTAATTGGAAA
>CAMOKK010000055.1 GCA_946617545.1 uncultured Bacteroidales bacterium
CCAGTTCCGTTACCTGACCCTTGTCAAAACCCTCGAGACCGGGTTTGGTCTCTTCATTGTAAAGAACCTCGTACGTGGGGTTGTAAAGAATTTCCTTCACACCCTTGATGCCGTACTTTTTGAGATCAATGTTTGCCATAAAATGTATTTGAGATTAATATGATTTCTATCCTGCAAAATTACTCAAATCCCCTTACTTTTCCAAATGGGAAGCCAGCCTTTTTCTCAGGAACGGAGCCTGTGAGACGCTTTCCAGTTTCTCGGCCTCGTCCAACCAGCGGGCACTGAGCTTGTAGTCTCCCAGAAGGTAAAACACCTGGGCCAGGTTGAAGCAGGCGCAGGAGCGCTTGAGATTGCTTCCGCTCTTGACCAGGAGGGCATAGCCGTCCACGGCAGCGGAAAACTTTCCGTCGGCCACATCCTGGAGCGGCGTAAACCAGGCCTCGGAGCTGTAGTCGTCAAAGTAGTAGAAGGGGAAGTCGTCTGTTTTCCAATGCGAGAGGAAGCGGCGGGCGATACGCTCTCCCACCACCTCGGCCTCGGGGGCAAGCGAATGAAGGGCCAGCGTGCGCAAGCCGTCCTCCGTCACGATTCCGTTGTTGTACACCTGCGAGCGCAGCACCGCATTCCCCTTGTACTTGAGCACCTCGTCCTTTCCCATGCTGTCATACACGAAGAGGTTGCTCTGCACGGGGACATCGGCCTGGGCGACGTAGGCCGAATCCGGCGAAGCGGCGCGGCTCACGGCCTGGTTGGCTCCCAGGGACGGGTCCCCCAGCGAGGAAGACAGGAGGAAGACCATATCTCCGCCGGTTTCCATCACCAGCGTGTGCATCAGGGCCACCCCTACGCTGTCAGGGGTGGCGATATGGCTCAGGGGAATCACCTCCGCCCCGTCGTAATAGCTTCCTTCCAGGCTGCGGGCCAGGGCCGATGCCACATGGCGGTCAAAGAGGGAATCCGTGGCAGTGGTCCCGTCCATGTACACGATGGAGGCGTTTTTCCCCACCAACGTAAGGCCGGAGGCTGAAGGCTGGCGGACCACCATCTGAAGGGGATACACCTGAGGAGAGCAGGCAACTGCGGCCAGTGCAGCGGCAAGAATCCAACTTAATTTGCGTCTCATATCACTTCTGCTTGAAGATCGTACTCGTCGGCCCCGGTAATGCGAACGGTAAGAAACTCTCCCACAAAGGATTGAGGGCTTCTGCCTCCACGAATCAGGGCCTGGATGGGAACCAGGATTTCGCCGTCCACCTCGGGGCTTTCGAACTCGCTGCGGCAAATGAGCATATCGTCGGAAAAACCATCCACCAACACACGTTCCACGGTACCCAACCGGGATTTATTGTATGCAAGAGATATGCCACGCTGAACTTCCATGAGCTCTTGCAGGCGCTTTTGTTTGACCGAAGGGCGGATGCTGTCCTTGAAGTGCTGCTCGCCGTAGGTTCCCTCCTCTTCGGAGTAGGTAAAAGCGCCCATCCGCTGGAAGCGGGCTTCCTTCACAAAGTCCACCAACTCGCGGAAATGGGCCTCGGTTTCTCCGGGATGCCCCACGATGAGGGTCGTGCGAAGGGCTACGCCGGGCACCTTCTCCCGCATGCGGCGGATGAGTTCGCGCGTCCAGGCGCCGTCCACCCCGCGGTGCATCTTCTGAAGCACTTCATCGGCCACATGTTGCAGCGGAATGTCCATGTAGCGGCATACCTTGGGATTGGAGGCCATCTGGTCCAGGACATCCTCCGGGAAGGAGGCGGGATAAGAGTAGTGGATGCGGAGCCACTCGATGCCCTCCACCTCCGACAGGCGCTGCAGCAATTGGGCCAGGCAGCGCTTTCCGTAAAGGTCCAGGCCGTAGTAAGTGGTATCCTGGGCAATGATAATCAGTTCTTTGACACCCCTTTGGGCCAGCGAGCGGGCCTCCTGGACAAGTTTCTCCATGGGAACGGACCTGTGGGCGCCCCGGATGAAGGGAATGGCGCAGTAGGAACAGCGGCGGTCGCAGCCTTCGGAAATCTTGAGATAGGCGTAAGGCTTGGCCGGACCTGTCAAGTATCGGCCTTCCACGGGCTTGGGTTCGCAGCCCAGGGCCCGGATAAGAGGTTCCTGTTCCCGAGCGCCGAACCAGCCGTCCACTTCCGGGATGAGCCCCGGGAGTTCCTGAGGATAACGCTGGGACAGGCAGCCGAACACCAGCAGGCGCCCCACCTGCCCTTCGGTCTTGCGTTTAGCTGCCTCCAGGATGGTGTTCACGGACTCCTCCTTGGCATCGCCGATAAAACCGCAGGTGTTGATGAGAAGCACGTCCACCGGGCCGCCCTCCCCTTCCGGCACAAGCTCGTAGCGGTCTTGTACCTGATACAGGAGGTGCTCGGTGTCTACGGTGTTCTTGGAGCAGCCCAGGGTGATGACCTGAAGCTTAGGCATTTTGCTGGGCCTCGCGCTCCTCGTCGGTGAGGAATTCCAGGGATGCGTAGTTCTTGAGGGCGTTGTACCACTCGGTCACCTTCTTCATGTGCGACACATAGAAGCGGTCCTGGTCGTAGTTGGGCAGGGCCTTCTCGAAGAAGGCCTTGAGCTCCTTGGGATCGGCCTTGGCGCCGGGGGCGTCCTTTTCTCCCAGCACCTCGTGCATCTTGGCGAAGACTTCCTTGAGCTTCACCTCACCCTCGGCGGTATAGATGGAGATGTCCTCCAGGGTGGTGATGCCGGCATTGGCGCTGAAGTTGTAGCGCTTCTTGTCTTCGAAGGCTTCCACGATGGCGCCGGTACGGGACTGGGCGATATAGTTGAAAAGTCCGTGCTGTCCACGGATGGAAAGGGTTTTGGCTAAATCTGTTTTCATACTTGCGAAATTAATTTGCTAATATAGCTATTTTTATGGAAAAATACACGTTCTACGGCTTCAGAAAGCGCTTGCGGGGTGCCATCGTTAAGAATGACGACATCCGCTTTTTCGCGGGGAATCTCCTGCGAACGGATACGGCCGACGACCGCCTCCCGCCCAAGGCCGTCCCTTTGCATCACCCGCGCTATCCGAAGTTCCTGCGGGGCATCCACCAGCACCACGCCGTCGGCCACGCCGTCAAAGACGGGCTTGGACAGGATGACGGCCGATTCCAGCGCTCCCCAGGGCGCCGTCTGGCGCTGCTGCCAGCGGCGGATATCCTCAAGGAGAATGGGATAAACGATGCCTTCCAGCGTTTCCCGCGCCTGGGGGGCGGAGAAGATGAGCGCAGCCAGCCGCGACTTGTCCAGGCGGCCGTCGGCCCCTCTCAGAGGTGTGCCCAGCGCCTTTTCCAATTGGGAGACAAGCGAGGGACGCCGGTCATAGAGCCCTTTGGCCTTGGCATCGCAGTCGTACACGGGAACGCCCCGCTTTTTCAGGCAGGCACAGACGGCCGATTTGCCGCTTCCTATTCCGCCGGTGACAATGACGGTTTTCATCCCCTCACCTCGATGCAGTCAAACACCTCCGGCTCTACGCGGTACTCCAGCACACCGGCGGGAAGGCGCCGCACACGCGGGGTGCATCGGCCATTGAGCGAAGAGCTGAAATCTTTCCAGTCAATATACAGCTTGAAAGAGGCTACAGGGTCTTTGGCCAGCGGGAAGGCGCAACGCAGCACCACCTCGGCCTGCGGAGGATACACCTGGAGGGAATTCCCCGCCGGTGCACCCGACACTTCTACCGGAACGGTGGTGCGCAGCTCCACATAACGGGAGACGGGCAGTTGGTAGCTCACCTCATCGGCCGAGAAACGCACGCCCGTGACGGGATTGATTTTGAGCACACCGTGACGCGGCTCATGGACGTCGCTTAACACCAGGCGGCCGCAGGTGACGCGTTCTACGGCATCCAGCCTTTCCTGACTGCCATATACCGTAATGGAATCCGGAGAAGTGCGGAAGGGCCCGCTCTGCATGTACTGCGAACGGCAACTCACGCTCAGAGGCACCTCCACGGGCACTTTCTTGTGATTTTCCCGGGGAAAAAGGAAACGGAGGGTGTCTGTAATGAAGGCCTCCACCTGGGTGTCTTCCCCGAAAAACTGGTTCACGTAGGAGTTCTTGGTTCCGCCGATGACGCTGAACTCTCCGGGGCCGGTGCGGCGCATGTCGGAACGGTCGAACTTCACCTTCACCACACGGCGTTCCCGGCGGCTCTGCTCCCGGAGCAGACGGTAACCGTCCGTACGGCAGCGGGCGCTCACCACCACGGTGTTGGAAGACTCCGTGCCGTATCCTTCAATATTGCACTGGGCCACCACCGGAACGCTCACCGTACCGGCATAAGGCTGGCTCAACGCCAGCAGAAGCCACACTACGGCAGCCAGGACCAGGGACATCAGGAAAATAATCCACTCCCTGCTCCAGGCTCCGGATGGCAGTTTGAGGCGCTCCAGAAGGCCCATCGCTTACTTCTGGGCCGTCTCGGAATAGTCCTTGACCAGACCCTGCTTGTCTACGCGGAGCTTTACGTCACCGTCCACCTTGATGAGGGCGGTCTTCTCGTTCACCTCCACGATTTCTCCGTAGATGCCGCCTACGGTGACCACTTTGTCACCCTTCTTGAGGCTGTTGCGGAACTCGTTGAGTTCTTTCTGCTGCTTTCTCTGAGGACGAATCATGAACAGGTACATCACCACGAAGATGGCGCCGAACATCAGGATGGTCATAAGAGCGCCGTTGCCCTGCTGAGGGGCGGCCGCCTGAAGAAGAAAAGTATTGATAAGCATATTCATAAGGTTTTACAATAATCCTTTTTCTTTGGTGAGACGGTCCAGCAGACCGTTCACAAACCCCCGGCTCTTGGGGGTGGAATAGTATTTGGAAATTTCTACGTACTCGTTGATGCTCACCTTGGTGGGTATTTCGGGGAAGGTTTCGGCCTCCGCGAGCCCCAGCGCGATGAGTACGTTGTCCGTAGTGTAAAGGCGCTCCCGGTCCCACTGGGAGACGGAACTGGCCACCAGGGCGCTGTACTCCTGGTATTTGCCGAAGGCGGCGGTGACCAGCCTGTGCACGAAGTCACGGTCGCTGTCAGCGGGCTTTCCCTGAGCGGCCAGGATTTCGCTCTGGTACAGCGGAGGGAGGTCCCATCGGCCGCTGCGGCCCATCTGCTCCAGCGAACGGATGCAGGTGCCCAGCACGTAGGGGAGTTCATCGGCCCAGAAGATGGAACTGTCTTCCAGGATGGAGAGCAGCTCCTCGTTGTCCTCGAACTCTTCCTCATAAATGTGCTGCCACAGGCGGACGTCTTCCTTGAGGGAAGAGGTTTCCGACTCCTGGTATTCCCGGAAATAGGGGCGCGTCTTGAGGGTTTGCACAAGGGAGAAGAGAAGGGCGTCGTTGCCGGCCCAGGAGATTTTCTTCTTCTCTGTCAGTTTATTGAAATCCGGATCTTCCTCCAGGAGGGCCGATATGCCATTCTCCACGAACTTCATGCGGGGGTGAAGCTCCTCCTCGGTGGGATTGAACTTGCTGCGGGCGGCCTCGATGCGGCGGGCTGCTTCTCCGGTAATGGCGGGAATGGCGGCCATCATGTACAGATACAGATCCCGCGTGGCTTCACAAGAAGCGTCCAGGGCGGAAAGGGCCTCCTTCAGGGTTAGCTTGGGGTTCTCTGCATAGGCATACAGAACCTTGAAAGCTTTAACGCGTAATATGCGCCTGTTGAGCATACGATGTAAAGAACAAATTTATTTGTGCAAAGTTAGTGTTTTTTTCAAATATATTGCCTATATTTGTGTTCATAAACTAAAAAACGGACTAGTGTATGTACAGTGAAGATTATGAAAGGCCTCATGGTCAGGAGCGCAACTCCGATGACGTGTACTCAAAACCCGTACGCGCCGGAAAACGTACTTACTTTTTCGATGTAAAATCCACCAAAGGTAACAACGACTATTACCTTACCATCACCGAAAGCAAGCGCCGACAGGAAAGGGACGGATCCTTTACCTACGACAAACATAAGATTTTCCTCTACAAGGAAGACTTCGAGAAGTTCCAGGAAGGGCTGCAGGAAGCCGTCCGCTACATTACGCATGACCTCCTGCACGACGAACCCATCCGCCAATACACCCCCAGAGAGGAAAACTCCGAAGAATTTTAAACCACAAACCGGCACACCACTGCGCCGGTTTTTTCAAACTTGAGCCCATGATTCTGCTACAGAACATCCTTCACAAGGGCAGCCCCGCACACATCCTCATAGACGGCGGCCGCATAGCCCGTATCAGCTCCACGCCCCTTGACGTTCCCGATGCTGAAAAAGTGGACTGCAGCGGAAAGGCCGTGATTCCGGGCTTCGTGAACATGCACACCCATGCAGCCATGGTGATGCTCAGAGGCATCTACGAAGACCTTATCCTCTACGACTGGCTCAACCATATCTGGAAGGTTGAAGCCAAACTGGACCGGGATTTCATCTACTGGGGCACCAAACTGGCCTGCCTGGAGATGATCAAGAGCGGCACCACCACCTTCAACGACCAGTACTGGCATTCTCCCCACGCCTGCCGGGCCGCCATGGAGATGGGCCTGAGGCCGGTGATTTCCTTCATTTTCCTGGACTCCTACAACCATGAACTGATGATGCGGCAGCGGGAAGCCTGCGAGCGCCTGTACCGCCGTACGCTGGACTGGGAAGGAGACTTCCAGTTTGCCATCTCCATCCACTCGCTCTACACGGTATCGGAGGAAAACATCCTTTGGGCCGCAAGCTTCGCCCGTGAGCACGGGCTCAAGATTCACCTCCACCTGGCAGAGACCAAGATGGAGTACGATGACTGCCTCAAAGCCCATCACGGGCTCACCCCTACGGAATATTTCAACTCCTTAGGCATCTGGGGGCCGGACGTGATTGCTGCCCACAGCCTGTATCTGAATCCCACGGACATCCGCATCCTGGGAGAGCACAGGGTGAATTGCGTGCACTGCATCAACTCCAACCTCAAGCTCTCTTCCGGCTACCGCTTCCGTTACAACGAACTGAGGGATGCCGGCGCCAACGTATGCATAGGAACCGACGGAGCGGCCTCTTCCAACAATCTGGACATGCTGGAGCACATGAAGAACTCGGCCATGCTGCAGAAAGCCTGGAGGGAAGACCCCCGGCAGATGCCGCTGAACGAGCTCTTTGCCTGCGCCACCGTCCATGGTGCCCGCGCCCTGGGTATAGACAGCGGGGAAATCCGCGAAGGCGCCCTGGCAGACCTCTCCCTTGTGGATATCGACAACTCCTATTTCATCTCCCCCGCACCCGTAGAGGCCAACCTGGTGTATGCCGCCCACTCGGACGTGATTACAGACGTGATGGTGGCCGGCAAGTGGGTGATGCGTTCCCGCCAGGTTCCCGGGGAGGAGGAAATCCTTGCACAGGCCCGCAAGATGGTGGGCCAAATCTGCTAACTTAAACCGCTATGAATCATAAGTTTACTAGCATCAAAGGGGCTGCCGACTCCCTGAGTCTCCGCCTGGATGGGCTGAAGCCCCAGGTGGGCATCGTGCTGGGAAGCGGCCTGGGAAGTCTGGCCGATTCCATCCGGAATCCCGTCACCGTCCCCTACCGGGAACTCCCCGGTTTCCCCGTCTCCACCGCCCTGGGACACAAGGGCGTGTTCATCGCCGGAGATTTGGGCGGCAAGAAGGTGCTGGCCATGCAGGGACGTATCCATTATTATGAAGGCTACGGCATGGACCAGGTGGTCCTTCCCATCCGGGTAATGCTGGCCATGGGCATTGAGACGCTGATTGTCTCCAACGCCGCAGGCGGGATAGGCTTCCACCTCCATCTGGGAGACCTCATGATTATCAAGGACCATATCAACCTGTTGCCCAATCCCCTCATCGGCCCCAATATCGACGAATTCGGGCCCCGCTTCCCGGACATGACCCGTCCCTACGACCCGGCGCTGATACGCCTGGCCAAGGAACTGGGGCAGAAACTGGGCATCGAGCTCAAAGAGGGTGTCTATGTGGGCGGCACCGGCCCCAGCTATGAGACGCCGGCCGAATACAAGTTTTTCCGCATCATCGGCGGAGACGCCGTGGGCATGAGCACCATTCCCGAGGTGATTGTGGCCCGCCACGCCGGGGTGCCGGTGTTCGGCATCTCCGTAATTACCAACGAGGCCCATGACAACTACGCGGAAGACTTCCAGAACGACGGGAACGACGTGGTGGTGGCAGCCAACGCAGCCGCCGGAAAGATGACCCGTCTGATAGAGAAAATGATTGAAAGAATGTAAG